>WXFE01000132.1 GCA_009881065.1 Bacteroidales bacterium
GTGGAGCTGGCGGGAGTCGAACCCGCGTCCAGGCAAGGCAGCCATATGCTTTCTACATGCTTATCCTGCCTTATTTGTCGGGAGGTGATCAGGTGGCAGGCAGCCGAATCACTCCTTATCTCCTGTTATTTCACCGTTAAGCCGGAGAAGCCGCGGGCTATCCCTGAGTTGCGTGCGCTTCCTTATCGGGTTGGTACAGGGCCTCACCGCCCGGGAAACGTCTCGTCCCAACACCTTGTGCCGGGATTAAGCATAATCCGCCTGTCGGCAGACTACGCAGCAAGAGCGTAGTTATACTCGCCAGTTATTGTTTTGAGACACAAGTTATAGAGATGCGTCTCCCTACTCTGCATGCTTACATACCACCACGGCTTGCTGTCAAAACCAGGTCAGCCCCGTTGATATATTTTACAACGCAAAATTAGTCATTTATACGTTGAACTGACAAAAGTCCTCGCAAAAACCGGGCCGATTTCTTATCTTCACCGCAATACAAAATTGTTTTCACATGGAAAAGAAAGTGAAGGTAGGGCTCATTCGTGAGACAAAAACACCGCCAGACAGAAGAGTACCACTGACACCGTCACAGGTGGTTGAACTGAAAGAAAAATATCCAAACGTGGAGTTTTATGTCCAGCCGTCAAATATCAGGTGCTTTACTGACGACGAATACGAATACCTGAAGATTCCCATGCGGGAAGATATCAGTAACTGCGATATTCTCATGGGAGTCAAGGAGGTGGAAAAGAGTGCATTGATCCCCGGGAAGACTTACCTCTTCTTTGCCCATGTGGCCAAGAAACAGGAACACAACCTCGAGATGCTCAGGGAGATACTCAAAAGGAAGGTGAGAATTATTGACTACGAATACCTGACTACGGACAAGGGCCTGAGAGTGGTGGCCTTCGGCCGGTGGGCAGGTATAGTGGGTGCATATAATGCCCTGAGAGCCAGGGGTATAAAAACGAACAGATTCAATCTGAAACCAGCTCACCAGTGTCATGACCTGAATGAGATGTGGGCCGGACTGAAGCTGATACAGCTCAAGCCGGGACTGAAGATCCTGGTTACCGGCGAGGGGAGGGTATCTAATGGCGCTCTGGAGACTCTGTTCAACTGCCATAACCTGATGAAGGTAAGCACCCAAGATTTCCTGTCGAAGGAGTTCGATGTTCCCGTTGTCTGCCAGGTGGGACCGCAGGATTATACGAAGCATCATGATGGCCGTCCGTTTGACTTTAACTATTTCATGAAGCATCCTGAGGAGTACAGGAATGATTTCCTGAAATTCACGAAGGTGACGGATATTCTGATTGCCGGACACTTCTGGGATCCGAAGTCACCGATATTCTTCACGAAGGAGGATGTGGAAAAGCCTGATTTCAGGATTTCGGTCATTGGTGACGTCAGCTGTGATATAGATGGTCCGATACCCACAACCCTGCGGGCAACCACCATTGCAGACCCGTTCTACAGCTATAACCGGAAGAAGCATTGCGAGGAGAAGGCATTCAGCAATCCTGACAATATCACAGTCATGTCAATTGACAATCTTCCCGGAGAGCTGCCGAGGGATGCCTCGGGAGATTTCGGCAGACAATTGATTGATAATGTGTTGCATGATCTCTTTACAGGCCATGATTCACCTATGATTCAGCGCGCCACGATAACCTCAGGCGGGAGGATTGAACCGCAATACGGGCACCTGAAAAGCTGGGTATGGCCTGAAGGTGAGAAGTCATGATGCGAATCGTTATCTGTGGCCCCGCCCATCCATACCGTGGCGGGATAGCCGCTTACAACGAGAGGCTGGCACAACAACTGCTTCACGAAGGCGATGCTGCGGCCATTTATACGTTCAAGCTTCAGTATCCCTCTTTTCTGTTCCCGGGGAAGACACAGTATGATCATGGGTATGCCCCGGAGGGAGTTACCATTACAAGAGCCATTAACTCGGTCAACCCGCTGAACTGGTTCAATATCGGGCTTCGTCTGAGACGCATCCGTCCGGACCTTGTAATAATGCGCTACTGGCTTCCCTTCCTCGCCCCGGCGCTGGGTTTCATTGCACGGCTTGTAAAAAGCAACAGGCACACCATGGTCGTCACCATTTTTGATAATGTGGTACCCCACGAGAAACGGATCGGTGACACCATGCTCACCAGGTTCTTTGTGAAGAGCATAGATGGCGCATTGGTGATGACAAGGGCTGTGGAGAATGATCTCCGGAAGTTTTCTGCTGATATGCCCTGCGTGATCTCTCCCCATCCCCTGTTTGACAACTACAGCGTTCCGGTATCACGGGATGAGGCAATCGCTCATCTTAAACTGCCTCAGGCTGACAAATACATCCTCTTCTTCGGGTTTATAAGGGAGTACAAGGGGCTTGACCTGCTTCTGAGGGCCATGGCTGAGAAGTGTGTCCGGGACCTCGGCGTGAAGCTTATCGTTGCAGGTGAGTTCTACGAGAGCAA
>WXFE01000133.1 GCA_009881065.1 Bacteroidales bacterium
TTTAAACCCGGCGGCTACTCGTTTACACAAAAATTTTCACAGGCTCCTCCTCCAGTAAACTTATATCGTTTTATCAAAAACATATGACATAATGTCCTGCTCCGTCTTAGTAAGATGGTACTTATTTGCTATACTTCTCCATTTTTTTACCGAAATTCTTATTTCATCTATTATTTTCAATGCCTTTGATTTTTCAAGACGGAAGTAATCAATAATCTCTAAAGGGATCTCAAGATTTAATGAATTGTCATCAAGAGAAATATTAAGTGATAACCCGGCACCATCCTCATTCGGATTCAAATCAAATGCAGGTGAAAGAATCCATCCTTTCTCAGTAAGGATAAATCCATGATTTCGAAGATGATCATCAGTATTAGACACAAAAATATTGAACACTATTCTTCTCCATAATTCAGTTAAATCGTTTTCCACATTTGCACCGTGGTTAGATATGAAATCTGCAATTTCGAGATAGCTTGCGCCATCCTTAAAATCTGTGCCATCAACATAGCCCAGCATAGTCATTGCTGAAGCATAATGGATTCGTTCACCATTAGAGGTTCTGTCAAATCTCTTAGTAAGAAATGTATAATGGTTGCTTGAGAATTTTTGAACCATTGAAGAAGCAACATTTATACCGGCATTTTTTGCAATCTCATTTGCAACCATCTCCCACCCTCCAATGTCTTTCTTATCTGCTTTACTTGGGAATTTGGCAATCCAAAGATGGCCATCAGTATCAAGCACACTTGCCTTTGGTCTTGCACCACCAAGAGACGATCCCGGATTAACGAGCATCATAAGCCATTTTTGGTATTCAGGGTTTTCAATTACATTATCATCCTCTAATTTTAAGCTAATTTGTTCCAACTCTCTTATTGAAGTCCATGGCGGAGAGGCAAAATCTTTATTATCATTCAGGAATGGCCCATCTAATTTATCTTTAAATCGTAATGCCCCCATCCTATGGCCATCAAATACTCCTAACAAATAATCTGATTCTCTTAATGTATTCGCATTCCTGCCTTCTGCCCGTGCAATTGCTGCTTCACGCCTTCTCATCAAAAGTCGACCCCATCTGTCAGGCGATGAATCCAGAAAAACTCCAAAATTCATTTTCTCATCACTTACATATTGTGACCCGGAATAGAAATGCAGTTCAGGATCAAGAACCTGGGAGTAACTTGATTTTAACCAATTCTCAGAATAATTGAATGAAAAGACCTCTTTACCCCTGGTGAACTCAGAGTTCAATTCGCCCATGTACAAAGGTTCTTTCATGCCTGTCCAATGAGCATATACATGGATAGTTCTATTGTTATTCTTTGTCTCCATCTGTGGTTCTTGTTTTCTTTATTTTGGGGGCCCGCTCTTTGATCGTTAATTTGGCATCCTGAAGTCTCCTTCCAAGAGCATCATCCTTGGCCAATTGTGCAAAGTCTTTTTCCAAACCAAGAACAAAAAGGACTTTTACATATGCCCCAATGCTTACGCTTGGGTTTCCTCTCTCTATAGATAATAATGTTGGCCTGCTAATATTAGCTCTTTCAGCTACTTGCTCAGCACTATATTTCCTTCTAAGCCTTGCAAGTTTAATGTTTTCGCCAAAAGTCGAAAGTGCTTTCTGCGCTTTTGGCAATAATATTGATCTTTTTGTCCTCATAACGTAAATTATATTTTACAAATATACATGTTTTTGTAAATTACAATTTACATTATGACATTTTTTTCCGTATTACTATTCCCCTTTCTTAAAAAAATAGCGCAAACCTCTTTTGACATATTTTTTGGAACTATCAATTTCTATTATTCATTTTCCGGTAATTCCAGGATATTGTCGCTTGCCCCAATTTCTTTCAGTTGCGGTATTGACGTTCCTGCAATACCCTTTATCGATCCAATGAAGTGGTTGGTATTAAGTAAAACCCTCTCCGATTCTCTTTTCTGTATTGCCTCCGCCTCTTGTTGAAGTATTTCTGATAGTTTCTGTTCATATTTTAATGCCAGATCCTGCTCCTGGTCAAGGAGTCTCCTTTTTAACTACTTATTTTCAATTTTTGTAGTCTTCAGTTCTGATATTTCCTTCTTCGCTGACTCAGCCTCGGATGAAAGAGCTTTCAATTGCTGTTCATACTGCTTTTCAACCTGGCTTTTAATTTGTCTGTTTACGTTTTCCGATTCTACCTTCAGCTTTTCAGAAACCAGTTGGTCAATATTGGATTACTGCTTTTTAATGTCAGCCTCCTTTTGCTTGACGGCATTTTCTTTTACTGCATACTCTTCCTGAATCTTAGTGATGCTCTGATTCATTTCATTGCAGTACTTTTCTTCTATTGGCCGGGCAAGAACATCCTTAACACGCCATGTAAATTCATTTCTCTAAAATCACAATAAGGGCTCAATACCAGGCATAGAAATATTCTGTACTGCCAATTAATTCAATTAATTGACCCGGCAACACAACTACGCAAACAGACTCCCGTTATAAAATAAACCCTGGAATAGTAAGGGATATATAAATATTACTACAACCGTATCATTCATAACGTTGGAAAGCTCTTCGCCCGGAGTAAGCAATGGACCAAATATCATTCATAGACACGGAAGTTGATCCGAAAACCTTAAAAATACTTGATATCGGAAGTATCAGGAGCGATGGCGGTACATTCCATAAAAACTCTGTCGCTGAGTTCATTGGCTTTCTTGATGGTACAAAATTCGTATGCGGTCATAACATTTTAAGACACGACATTAAATATATCGGCAAGGCATTGGCCGAAGCGGGAATAGACCCTTTAAACATAATTGACACTCTCTTCCTCTCACCCTTACTCTTCCCGTCGAAGCCTTATCATGCCCTTCTGAAAGACGACAAGCTGCAATCAGATTATGCCAACAACCCTATGAATGATTCCATCAAGGCCAGAGATCTGTTCTATGACGAGATTACCCATTTCAACCAAACTGAAGAAAACCTGAAACAGATCTATTATCTCCTGCTGAAAGAGAGACCGGAGTTCCGTGCATTCTTTCGGCTTATCGGATATACATCTGAAGAAACAAACCCTGAAAGTCTTATTCGCAGAAAATTTGAAAATGAAATATGCGAACAGGCTGACCTTACAGGAATGATTGAAGGAGAACCGGTCGGACTTGCCTATTCTCTTGCGCTCATCAACTCTTTCATCCTTTACCCGGAAAAAAGATCTGTGACTCCGCCATGGGTCCTGAAGAATTATCCGGAGGTGGAACAGATAATGTTCCGCTTGCGGAACAGACCATGCATAAGAGGCTGCAGCTATTGCAACAAGGCCCTGGATATCCACAGTGGGCTCAAAAGAGTGTTCGGCTTTGACTCCTACAGAACTTTCAGGGGCGAACCACTCCAGGAGCAGGCTGTGAGAGCTGCCATTAACAATAAGTCGCTTGTAGCAGTGTTTCCCACCGGCGGCGGAAAGTCGCTTGCCTTCCAGGTGCCTGCCCTCATGAGTGGTGATAATGTACAGGGACTGACAGTTGTTATTTCGCCCCTGCAATCATTGATGAAAGATCAGGTTGACAATCTGGAAAAGGCCGGGATAACACGCGCAGTTACGATAAACGGCTTGCTCGACCCTGTTGAAAGGGCTAAATCGATCGAGAGGGTTGAGGATGGGTCAGCCTCTCTTCTATATATATCACCGGAATCTTTGCGCTCGATAACGATCGAACGACTGCTGCTGGGAAGAAAGATTGTCCGCTTCGTTATTGACGAAGCACACTGCCTCTCAACATGGGGACAGGATTTCAGGGTTGATTATCTGTATATTGCGGAGTTTATAAAGTCAGTCCAAAAGAAGAAAAACCTGCAGGAAGCCATTCCTGTATCATGCTTCACGGCAACGGCAAAGCCTCAGGTGATAGATGATATCTGCAATTACTTTATGGGTGAGCTCTCGCTTGACCTCGAGCGCTTCATCTCACCACCTTCAAGGACAAACCTGCAGTACAAAGTATTTGAAAAAGGAAGCGAAGAAGAAAAGTATCAGGCATTAAGAGGTCTGATTGAAGAGAGGCACTGCCCGGCAATCGTATATGTATCAAGGACACGCAAGGCATACCAGCTGGCGGAGCGACTGACCAAAGATGGTTTGAATGCCAGACCATACCACGGCCGTATGGATGTGCAGGAAAAAACTGCAAACCAGGAAGCTTTCATCTCAGGAGATGTTCCAATCATGGTTGCCACATCCGCATTCGGAATGGGGGTAGATAAAAAGGATGTTGGCATGGTGGTGCACTATGAGATATCCGATTCTCTCGAAAATTATATCCAGGAAGCAGGCCGGGCAGGTCGTGATGAAAACATAGTTGCTGATTGCTTTGTCCTCTATAACGAAGAGGACCTTAATAAACACTTTATCCTCCTGAATCAGACAAAGCTGACCATCAAGGAGATACAGCAGGTCTGGAAAGCAATTAAGGATATCACCCGGTTTCGGTCGTCGGTATCCAACTCTGCCCTGGAGATTGCGCGGAAGGCAGGATGGGACGATCGTGTTTCTGAGATAGAGACACGGGTCAAAACAGCCATAGCAGCGCTTGAGAATGCCGGCTATCTGAAACGGGGACAGAACATGCCCCGTGTCTTTGCCAACAGTATTCTTTCCCGGACTGCGCAGGAAGCTATTGAAAAAATCTATGCGTCGCCAAGGTTTAATGAGAGGCAGAAGCAGCAGGCAGTCAGAATTATCAGGAGACTCTTTTCCAGCAAAAGCAGAAAGCATGCTACCGGCGAAGAGGCTGAATCAAGGGTCGATTATATCAGTGATCATCTCGGGATAGTAAAGGAGGAGGTGATTGAAATTATCAACTTACTTCGCGAAGAGAAGATACTGGCTGATGCAAAGGATCTGACAGCATTTATCAAGAGCAGGGAAAAAAGAAACCGGTCACTTAACATCGTCGATACATTCCGACAGATTGAGAACTGTCTGGTCCGGATTTTTGATGAAGAAGCGAAGATGTTTGACCTCAAAGAGTTAAATGAGACAGCTGAAGCTCAGGGTTGCGAAGGATCAACTGTCAGCAGGATCAAAACGGTAATCAACTTCTGGGCAATCAAAAACTGGATTAAGCGCAAGAACCTGGAATATTCGAAAAACCATGTTTCAATTGTCAGCCTCTATCCGCGGGAATTACTGATTGAACGGTTAAAAAAGCGACATGAGCTGGCAAGGTTCATCATTGAGTTTCTGTGGGAAAGGTGCAAAGCCGATCTGTCTGAAGAGGATGTCGCGAAAGAGGAGGTGCTGGTTGAGTTTTCGGTCCTTGAACTGAAAACAGAATATGAGAGTCAGCAGAGTCTTTTCCGGACTGAGGTGTCACCTGATGACATTGAAGAGACTCTTTTCTGGCTTTCAAGGATTGATGCAATCGATATTGAAGGTGGCTTTTTGGTTACATACAACAGACTTACTATTGAAAGGCTTGAGCAGGACAACAGAAAGAGATATACGGTTGAAGATTATCAGAATCTGAACAGGTTTTACGACAACAAAGCCCAGCAGATTCATATCGTAGGAGAGTATGCCAGGAAGATGCTCGTTGATTACAAGGATGCCTTGCAGTTCGTAGAAGACTATTTCCGGTTGACCTATCCTTCATTCCTGAACAAGTATTTCAGGAACAGACAGAGGGAGATCACCCGTACCCTGACACCTGACAAGTTCCACCAGTTGTTCGGAGAGCTCTCTCCTGCCCAGCTGAAAATCATTAATGACGCTGAAACACAGCATATTGTTGTTGCAGCAGGGCCGGGCAGTGGTAAGACCAGGGTGCTGGTTCACAAGCTGGCCTCCCTCCTTCTTGTAGAAGATGTCAAGCATGAACAGCTGCTGATGCTAACCTTCTCAAGAGCGGCAGCCACGGAATTCAAAAGGCGGCTGATTGGCCTCGTTGGAAATGCAGCCAACTTTATTGAGATAAAGACTTTTCACTCATACTGTTTTGATCTTCTGGGTAAAATTGGCACCCTTGAGAAGTCTGATGCTATACTTAAGACAACCGTTGAGAAGATAAAAGGCAGGGAGGTAGAGGCGAGCCGCATCACAAAGACAGTCCTGGTAATTGACGAGGCGCAGGATATGTCCGAGGAGGAGTTTGAACTGATAGCAGCCCTGATTGAACGTAATGAAGATATGAGGGTGATCGCCGTCGGGGATGATGACCAGAACATCTATGAATTCAGGGGTTCCAGTTCAAGATATCTTGAGCATTTTATCACGGTAAATCAGGCATTTAAACATGAGCTGGTTGAGAACTTCAGGAGCAAAAATAACCTGGTTGAATTCACCAATCAGTTCGTAATACGGATAAGGCACAGGTTAAAAAACACTCCTATTATTGCCAGACAAACCGATAATGGAAAAATAAAAGTGGTTCGTTATCTAAACGGAACTCTTATCGTTCCATTTGTACATGATCTGCTCAATACCGAACTGTCAGGCACCACCTGCGCTCTCACCAGAACCAATGATGAGGCATTGCAGGTAGCAGGCTTGCTCCTGAGAAACGGAATGCCGGCCAGATTGATCCAAAGCAATGACGGGTTCAATCTCATCAATCTCGCGGAAATAAGATTCTTTTTGAGTCAGCCGGGCCTGGCCGGAAACATAATTACCGTTACTGATGAAGCCTGGGATAAAGCAAAGCGCTCATTGGCACAGAGATACCTTCGCAGCACAAAATATGAATTGTGCAAAAACCTCATCCGGGCGTTCGAGGCTGCCAATCCAAAGATGAGGTACAGGTCAGATCTGGAGGTCTTCATCCGCGAATCGAAACTGGAAGATTTCTACGGTGAGAATGGGGAGACAATTATCGTTTCCACGATTCACAAGGCAAAGGGCAAGGAATTTGACAATGTCTTCCTGCTGCTTGAAGACTTCTTCCCCTCAACTGACAATGACAAGCGTCTGCTGTATGTTGCCATGACAAGAGCAAAGCGGAACCTGACCATACATCTCAATTCAGGTTTCCTCGGCACACTATCAGCTGAAAACATGGAGAAAATTGTAAACAGGGAAATCCATCCGCCGGCAATGGAAATAACCATGCACGCGGGCTTCAGGGATGTATGGCTCGACTATTTCATAACCAGACAAGATCTGGTTAACAGGCTTACAAGCGGAGACATTCTGATAACTAATGGATTAGAGTGTTTGAATCCGGATGGACAATCCGTACTGAGATTTTCACAGCAATTTGTTAATCAACTTGCAGATATGAAGGAAAAAGGCTATGAACTGAAAAGTGCCAGAGTGAATTTCATTGTTCACTGGTCGAAAGAAGAAACCGGGCAGGAAGTAAAGATTATTCTGCCCGAACTGTTCTTTGAGAGAAACAAAGAGCAATCCTCACAACCTGCAACTGGTTGAAAACTCGCTTTAAGTGTTTGCCCTTTGTAAGAAAAAGGTTAAATTCTGGCGCAGAACTTTCACTATTTTTGTATTACATTGTAAAAGGGGTTGTTTGTTGTAAGTAATTAAAGTATGACTGATTAATTTGTAAACGAAGAACAGATGCCCTTTCTATGAATAATGCAGGTTAATATGGAATTCATTTCAATCAGATCTCTTTTTACTGCTTTTAATTATCCGTCTAACATCTTAAATAGAATTATATGAGCGAAAAGTATTCTGTCAGCCCCAGCGGCGAAAAATTTCCCCTTCCG
The DNA here is from genome assembly GCA_009881065.1 of Bacteroidales bacterium. Classification (GTDB taxonomy): domain Bacteria; phylum Bacteroidota; class Bacteroidia; order Bacteroidales; family VadinHA17; genus SR-FBR-E99. Next base: position 7,715 of record WXFE01000133.1, read on the forward strand.
AAACCGGAGGATTATAAAGCTGAGTTTGAGAAAATCAAAAGACGCGTTAAACAGGAACGTGCCAAAGGCCGCGAGATAGTTGTGGTCATGGGCGTTGGATTCGTCGGGGCTGTTATGGCAGCCATTATTGCTGATACCGTTGACAAGAAAGGAGAGCCCTCGAAGTTTGTGATCGGTATGCAACGGCCAAGCGTGCGCAGCTTCTGGAAGATACCCCTGCTCAATCGCGGTATATCACCCGTTAAGGCCGAAGACCCGGAGGTAGACCCGATGATCGCACGGTGTGTCAGGGAGAAGAAGACACTCATTGCAACATATACCTATGACGTACTCAAGCTGGCAGACGTGGTGGTGGTTGATGTTCAATGCGACTACATTAAGGAGGAGTTCGGCAACGTTCATGCAGGACATACTGACATGGCAGCCCTCGAAGCCTCGCTGGCGATTATCGCCGAACATATCCCCGCCGAAGCTCTGGTGCTCATAGAGACCACCGTTGCTCCTGGCACCACTGAGCAGGTGGCATATCCCATTATGAAGAAAGCATTCAGAAAACGTGGAATCACTACTGATCCGCTCCTGGCACACAGCTATGAAAGGGTCATGCCGGGACGTAATTATGTAGCCAGTATCCGTGATTTCTGGCGGGTCTGCAGCGGTATCAACGAGGAGGCTAAAAACCGGGTCGTTAAGTTCCTGACCGAAGTGCTCAACACTGAAAAATACCCTCTCACTGTGATGGACAGGCCCATAGAGTCTGAAACAGCAAAAATTGTGGAGAACAGTTACCGGGCCACCATCCTTGCCTTCCTCGACGAATGGAGCCTCTTCGCAGAGCGAAACGGTGTCGACCTCATCAAGGTGATAAAGGCCATAAAAATGAGGCCTACTCACAGCAACATGATCTTCCCCGGACCGGGGATAGGCGGATACTGCCTCCCGAAGGACGGAGGCCTCGGTGTCTGGGCATACAAGCACATACTTGGCTTCGAGGATGACATCTTCAGGATAACCCCGATGGCCATCGATATCAATGACACCCGCGGACTGCATGTGGGGCAGCTGACACGCGACGCTCTCCGCAATATGGGCAAACCCATTGCTGCTGCCGATGTGCTGGTGCTGGGAGCCGCTTACCGCGAAGATGTGGGTGATACCCGCTACAGCGGATCAGAGGTGGTCATCCGCAAACTGGCAGAGATGGGCGCCGAGATACGGGTCCATGATCCATATGTGGAACACTGGTGGGAGTTTGAACAGCAGGATACCTACCCGGCTGAAGGACAGAGCAAGGCACAGTTCTTCCGCAACCAGGAGAAACTAAAAGAGATACGTATTGAACAGAACCTGAATAAGGCTCTCAAAGGCGCTGAGGCAGTGATTCTGGCCGTACCCCACTCTGCATACCTCAACCTTGATCCTGACAAGGTGGTGAAAACCATCGGACAGCCGGCAGCAATCATAGATTGCTTTGGTATACTGACAGATGATAAAATCCGCCGTTACTTCCAGCTGGGCTGCGAGGTGAAGGGTCTCGGCCGTGGCCATATCCAGAGGATCAAGGAGGAAACGAGAAAAGCCCAGGAGATTTAAAGATTCAAAACCGGATAAAGCACCAAACCAATGAAGAGGAAAGTAGACGAACTGTATGATGAGTACCGCAATGGCAATGTGAGCCGACGGGAATTCATGAAAAAGCTGGCACTGGTGACCGGGGGAACCGCTGCTGCAGTGGTCATCCTGCCCGGCTGCAACGGAGCCACTACCAGGGCAGCCGCCAAAAACGCCATGAAAGTGGTGAGCGAGTTTATAACCTATCCGGGCGCTTCCGGCGACATGCGTGCATGGATCTCGATCCCGGAAGGAAAGGAGAAATACCCCGGTGTGCTTGTTATCCACGAGAACAGGGGACTCGTACCGCATATCCGTGAGGTCAATGACCGGATGGCCATGGAAGGATTCGTGGCGCTGGCTCCCGACGCCCTCTCGCCTCTGGGCGGAACACCCGATGATCAGAACAAGAGCCGCGAGATGATGGGCCAGCTTGACCGCGAAGAGACAATCAGGAATTTCGTGGCAGCAGTGAAGTACCTCAAAACCCACCCACGCACTACAGGCAAAGTGGGCTGTACAGGCTTCTGCTGGGGCGGTGCAATGACCAACCAGGTGGCAGTCAACTCACCTGACCTTGATGCAGCTGTCCCCTACTACGGATCAACACCCGAACCGGAAGATGTACCGAAGATCAGGGCAAAGGTGATGGCCCACTACGCAGACAATGACGAACGGATCAATGCAGGCATCCCGGCATTTGAAGAAGCACTGAAAAAGGCTGGCATAGAATACCATATCTTCATCTACGAGGGAACACAGCATGCCTTCAACAACGACACCGGAGAGCGTTACAATAAGGAGGCTGCCGACCTGGCCTGGAAACGGACAACCGATTTCTTTAAGGAAAAACTGAAGAGCTAACTCCCTTTTCTCCAGAGCCTTGCCACTTCATTTATGAATGGCCGGCAATGGTTAAAGAAGTATCTGTACCCATCGCACAGGTAGTTTAGCCCCGGTTCTCCGTCCGGGGCACTGATGAACCTGTTGCGCAGGCACTCGCCATTGCACATATCAAGAACTTCACAATCAAGACAATAGCGGGGCAGGGTTGTTTTTTTGGCTTCGCCGAAAGCCTTTTGCCGGGGGTCATCAAGAAGGCTTTCCAGTGACCGGTTCATGATATTGCCAATCAGATGCTCCCCGTCAACGAAATGATCACATGAGTAGAAGTCTCCATTCATCTCCACTGCAGGCACAGCCCCGCAGACCGGCTTGAAGATGCATAGCGTGTGCTCCTGCCCGAAAGCGGTGCGCAACGCCTCCTCGAAGATCTGTACCTTTATCTTCCCGATATCATTTGCAATCCATTCATCGAAAATTTCAGCAAGAAACCTCCCGAAGGCAGCCGCACCGGCACTTCTCGCGGTCACCTCTGATGAATTCCGGCTCTTTCGTTCCACCAGAGGAAGGAAAGTGACAAACTCAATCCCCAGATCTCTTAAAAACCTGTATACCTCAAGGGGAGCATGCACGTTGTTGTTGCTGACAACACACAACACCTCGTGCGGCACACGATGTCTCCTGAGGATTTCTACTCCTCTCATCACATCTGCAAATGTGCCCCTGCCATAAGCCCTGAGCCTGCTGCTGTCATGGAACCGCTCCGGACCGTCAAGGCTGACTCCCACATAAAAACCTTCCTCGCTCAGGAATCTGCCCCATTCATCATCCAGCAGCGTTGCATTGGTCTGGATGCCGTTAACCATCCTGCACTCCGGCGGAGCATACTTTTTTTCAAGCGCAACGGCACGTCTGTAGAATTCAATGCCCGCCAGCGCCGGCTCGCCGCCATGCCAGGAGAAAAAGAGTTCTCCGCCGCCAGCTGCCTGAATATGCTGCCGTATATATCTCTCCAGAACTTTATCACTCATCCTTTGCCCGCCGGATTCTCTTCCCGGATGACTGTGACCGGAATAGTAGCAGTAACTGCACCTGAGGTTACACCTGGCGCCAACCGGCTTGACAAAAACCTGGAACTCGCGGCTTTCAGAACTCATGACAGGAATCTCCCATAATCCGGTTATTCATTTTGATATCTGTCATCAAGGTACTCTTCGAGGTTTTGCGGACCGGCTTTCATTTTTACCGATTGCTTCTTTCCGGCCAGGAAGTTTCTGAGACTTTCCGGAATTTCCACGTTCTGCCCTGTGAGTGGCTCCACAATCTCCCTGAATTTGGCAGGATGGGCTGTAGCCACGAAAATGCCCACTGTCCCGGGATGCTGGTTCAGGTAAGCCTCCAGACCAAGGCTTGCAACAGCACTATGAGGATCAAGCAGATAGCCTGTGCGTTGATACTCCTGACCTATATGTTCCCTGATCCGGTCGTCATCAAACCAGTAGCCTGACACAGAGTCTTTGATTGCTTCATAGTCATCATCAAATATCCTCCTGAGCCTGACGAAATTGCCGGGATTGCCTACATCCATGGCATTTGCAATGGTGGCAACCGATTCTGCCGGAGTGTATATACCAGTCTTAAGGTAATCAGGCACCACCCTGTTGACATTGGTAGCAGCCACCAGGTGGTGGATGCCGAGGCCTGATCTCCGGGCCATGGCTGCTGCCGTTATGTTGCCGAAATTTCCGCCTGGGACAGACACTGCCATCCCGCTGCCTGAACGGCCTATGGCATAATAGTAATAAAAGCTCTGAGGTATCAGCCGGGCAATGTTGATGGAATTGGCAGATGTGAGTTTTAAATTTGTGCGGTTTGCAGAACCGGAGAGAGCACTCTTTACCATCGCCTGACAATCATCGAATGAACCTTCCACCTCAATGGCGGTGATGTTCCGGCCAAGAGTGGTAAGCTGGTTCTCCTGCAGGTTGCTCACCTTACCCGAGGGATAGAGAATAATTACGTCAACCCCTTCCACGCCAAGGAAACTTGATGCTATTGCTCCACCGGTATCGCCTGAGGTAGCAACAAGCACCACCCTCCGTTTATCATCACGCGATGAAAAATATCTGAAGCAGCCTGCCATGAACCTTGCCCCGAAATCCTTGAATGCGGCAGTAGGACCATGAAACAGTTCCAGTACCTGTTTTCGTTCATCCAGCCGTCTGATGATTACCGGGAAGTCAAAAGCCTCCCCGCATATCTGCCGCATCACTGATCTCGGTATATCATCTCCCGTATAGAGTGAACCCACCTCCATGCCGATCTCGGGAAGGGTCATCGATGCCAACCGTCTGAAGAAGTCATCACTCAACCGGGGGATGCGCTCAGGCATGAACAGCCCCATATCGGGCGAGATGCCCCTTTCAACCGCTTCCCTGAAGCCGGTTTTTACCAGCGGATTTTTCAGATTATAATATTTCATCTATTCCTGAACTGCCCGATTACCAAACCTGCGCACCCCTCCTGCTTACGGGTGACACGTAGGCATCAAATCCAATCCCCTGCGATTTCATTGCTTCCGACATACCTTTCATCACCGCTGCCGCGGAATCGCCGCCCCTGCACAGTGCAAATACCGATGGCCCCGATCCGGAGATTCCGGCTCCCAAAGCTCCGCATTCCATGGCAGTGCTCCTCACCAGGTCAAATCCCTCAATAAGTACTGACCTTTTAGGTTCCGCCACAAAATCAATGAGCGAACGCCCTATCAGATCATAATCCTCCCTGTAGAGCCCGGCTACCAGCCCTGCCAGGTTGCCCCACTGCCTAACAGCCGTGGTGAGAGGCACCTGACTTTCAAGCAATCCCCTTGCAACTGAAGTCTTTATCTCTGTCTCAGGGTGAATAACCACACAGTACAGTTCCGGCGGAACATGGAGTCTGACAATATCGAGCGGTTCGTAACTGCGTACAAGTATAATTCCTCCGAGCAACGCTGGTGCCACATTGTCGGCATGGGCCGAGCCTGAAGCAAGCCTTTCGCCCTCCATTGCAAGCCTGACCATTTCAGACGAAGTGAATTTCTCTCCAAGCAGAAGGTTTGCACCAAAAGCTGCCGCAGCAGCGCTGGCGCCGCTTGACCCTATCCCGCTGCCAGGCCTGATACCCTTCTCAATGCTGACCCTGAATCCGGTGCTGCTGCCGGCCATGGCAGAGGCTGCCTTAAGGACAACGCCAACAACGTTCTGTTCAGGATCCCTGCTGAGTCTGCCACAACCCCTGATATCATCAATGACAACCGTACCGGTATCAGTCAGTTCAAGATCAACCACATCAAACGGCTCATCCAGGGCAAGCCCCAGGACATCAAATCCGCAACTGAGATTTGATACCGTTGCAGGTGCCTTTACCCTGATCCTCTTTCCTGCCATGTTAACTATTGACTATGGTTTATCTGCAAATATACCCCGCTAAACTCAATTAAATCATAATATATCTTACTTTTGGGAGGTTATGACGAAATGAAGATGAGACTTACTCTGCAGATTATATTGCTTTCTCTTTTGTCTCTGCAGGTTGCAGGACAGAATTTCACAGACAGCAACCTGCCCATTGTCATCATCAGCACTGACGGCGGCGTGACCATCCCGGACGAGCCAAAGATCAAGGCCACGATGAAGATTATTGACCGTGGGCCGGGAGAGCGCAATTATGTGACCGATCAGGATAATCCTCTCTATCTGAATTATAACGGCAGAATAGGTATTGAAACAAGAGGTTCATCTTCACAGGAATCACCCAAGAAGAACTACGGTTTCAAAACCCGAAAGGAAGATGATAAAACCAACAATAATGTCAGCCTCCTGGGCATGCCAGTGGAGAATGACTGGATACTCGGCGGAATGGTGTTTGACACCGCCTTCATCCGCGACTACTACTGCCATAATCTTTACGGAAAAATGGGCAATTATGCCTCCAGGGCAGTCTATTGCGAGGTAATCATAAATGACAACTACGTGGGGCTATATATACTCCAGGAGAAGCTCAAAGCGGACGACAACAGGATTAACGTGACAAAAATCGGCAAGAACGACAATGCTCTTCCCGCGCTATCCGGCGGATACATATCAAAGGCTGACAAAACAACAGGTGGTGATCCGGTTGCCTGGACGATGTATTCATTCCAGAATTCCCCGGTAGAATATATCCATGACCTGCCCAAACCTGAAAACGCCACCACTGAACAGACATCATATATCAGCAATCTCTTCTTCAGGCTTGAATCAGCCGTGCAAAACAATGATGTCTCCGTGGTGAACGGATATCCCTCACTGATAGACATTCCTTCTTTCATTGATTTCATGATTGTGAATGAATTTGCTTCCAATCCTGATGCCTACCAGTACAGCACATATTTCCACAAGGACCGCAACGGGAAGCTTCGCGCAGGACCGGTCTGGGACCTTGACCTCACCTTTGGCAATGACCTCTTCCACTGGAATATGGACCGGAGCAAAACCAACCTGTGGTACTTCGAGGACCATTTTTACAACAATGGTTCCCGCTTCTGGCGGGATCTGTTCCATAACAGCGTGTTCAGGTGTTACCTCTCAAAAAGGTGGAATGAACTGCTGGAGCCGGAGATGCCATTGAACAGGCCGGTAAGGGAGGCTTTTATTGACGAGACCGTGGAACTGATATCTGAAGCCATTGCACGAGACTGCCAGAGATGGAACAAGCAGACAAACCATACGGAAAGAATTGCAGCCATCAAGTCATTCATGCAGGCCCGTGAAGAATGGATAACCGCCGGGCTCGGAGGCTACAGCACATGCAGCAGCGTTGAAGTCCCGCAACTGACGATAACGAAGATAATGTATCATCCTCAGACCTCGGCACAGTTTCCTGACGCAGATGATCTGGAATTCCTGGAGATACGAAATACCGGGACAGCCATCGTGAACCTTAGCGGTATATACTTCATGGGTACCGGATTTGTTTATCAGTTCCCTGCCAATACCACCCTCGGACCTGGCCGGTGCGTGATTCTGGCATCAAATGCCACCATCTTCCAGGCTAAGTACGGCTTCTCTCCCTTCGGGCAGTTCACCAGACATCTCTCAAACAGCGGTGAGTCCCTCATTCTCGCTGATGCCTTCGGGAACGTGATAGATGTTACAGAGTATTCAAACGAGGCTCCATGGCCTGATGCAGGCGGCAACGGTTCATATCTCAGCCTGAAAGACACTGCGCTTGACAACAGCCTGCCGGAAAGTTGGGAGGCTTTATCTGAAGTGATCACCTCTGCCGCTGAACCCATGGCAGACATCGCTGTAAGCCTCTATCCCAACCCGGTTGGTGATCTGCTCACTGTCACGGCAGAAACCGAAATAAGCACTATCTGCGTTTACAGCATGGGAGGAACCATCCTGCTGATGCAGGATGCCGGCAGCCGGAAGACCACGGTCAACATGAGCGGCATGTTACCCGGGGTCTACATCATAAGGATTTTCACCCGCGAGGGCAGCTTTCCACGCATGGTGGTAAAGAAATGACAGCCTACCAAATCCATGTACCAACTGCTCCGCCGTCAAGGCTGAGCGGAAGGGTGTTTCCCCTGAACTTTACGTTAAAGCTTCTTTTGTCGGGTGTGGTGTTTACTACAATAAGTACCTTGCTTCCGGACGGGGTCTGAAAGGCAACATTGGGCAGGTTTCCCAGTGCATTGGTTGATACTCTCACCGATCCCGGCCTTACATGCCTGGCAGCGTGGGCAAGGATATAATATGCCGGATTCCTGGTGACGTTGTTACCGCTGAGAGTCACAGTTCCCAGGCACCTGTCACAACCTCCTTCAGTATGCGGGTCATACGAGGGGTCAGATGCCAGGTTCCATTCGATCACGTTTCTGCACCAATTACGGGTAGCGCCAACTATAAGATTTTCAACATGCCATTTAAGGTCTTCGGCCAGATTGCCCGGTCCGCCTACCCATTGCTCGGTAAAGTAAAGGTTCTTTTCCGGGAAAGCATCATGAACCGCGGTGAGGGCATCAATCGATCCTCCGTAAAGATGAAACGCCGAGCCGTCAATATATTGCCGGGCTCCGGCATCATTCAACACGGCAAGAGGATAGTCTGTCCGGTCAGCATTATGGTCATAGATAATGATTTTGGTCTCTATCCCTGCCGTGGCAAATGCCGGCCCCAGGTTTTGCCTGATGAAAAGAGCCTGATCTGCAGCCGACATTACCATACTTGGATTGTTGCCACCATGGAGGGGCTCATTCTGGACAGTAATGGCATCAATGTCAATACCCTCTGCCTTCATGGCCTGGATATACTTCACAAAATAGTTCGCGTAGGCTTCAAACCATTCATGTTTCAGGCTTCCTCCCACAGATGCATTGTTGGTCTTCATCCATAACGGGGCAGTCCAGGGTGAGCCCAGAATCTTAAGTGACGGATTGATGGCCAGAATCTCCTTCAGTACAGGAATCAGGTCAGCTCTTTCCGGCTCAATGCTGAAATGCTCCATCTGCGGGTCTGTTTCACCCGGAGGCAGGTCACAGTAGGTAAAGACCCTGTCACTGAGGTCAGAGGCGCCAATGGTTATTCTCAGGTAACTGATACCTATGCCGCTTCCATCACTGCTGAAAAGCTCGCGCAACAGTCTGGTGCGTTCGGGCTGACTCATGTTATTGAGAAGGATGGCGCTGCCTCCGGTGAGGCAGTTCCCAAAGCCGTCTATCTCCTGATAACGCTGTGTTGTGTCAACAACGATGGTCGGGTCAGTATTGGCACTGGTCATGAACTCAAGCTCCCCGGGATGCTTCGTAAACAGGATACCCTTCTGCGGCGAAGTGATCCATCCCTCAGCCATAATTCCGGTTCCGCCATTCTTCCCGGGACCGTTTTCCGGAGGCCTGTTGCAGCTGACAAACAGGATGGGGAAAAGCAGCACAATGAGCCTTTTCATTTTCCTGTTTTCTTTTGGTAGACCCTTACGTAATCAACAATCATTGACCGTGGAAAGATTGAATCATCGATACCCTGCATGCCTCCCCAGTTGCCACCCACTGCCACATTGAGCAACAGATGGAACCGTTTGTCAAAAGGCCAGGCCTTGTAGCCGGTGCCTTCATTTGTAAAAGTAAAATAATGCAGGTCATCTACATAGAACCTGATCTCCCTGACCTCCCATTCAATGGCATATATATGGAAGTCACCGTAGCACGACTGAACATTGGTGGTTGCTCCCTTCTGTGTGCCGATCATGTGATTATATGCCTCAGTGTGAACCGTGCCAACGATCTTGTAAGGATCATAACCAACATTCTCCATTATATCTATTTCGCCACTGGCGGGCCAGCCACCATAAGACCAGTCGGTAGGCAGCATCCATATTGCCGGCCACATCCCTCTTCCGTCAGGAAGTTTTGCCTTTACCTCCACCCTGCCATAAAGCCAGTCACCCTTCTGACGTGTGACAAGCCTGGCCGAGGTGTATTTAAAACCTTCAAAATCTTCACGATGTGCCGTTATGGAGAGAAAACCGTCCTTCACCTCGGCGTTCTTCAGCCTTGATGCCGTATAATACTGAGACTCATTGTTACCCCAGCCTGTGGCATTGCCCTCTGTATCATAGCTCCACTTTTTCGAATCCGGCAACCCGTTATAATCGAACTCATCGCTCCACACAAGAACCATGTCTCCCGTGTTTGGATTATCGGGATACTCTTTCGGTTTTTCCGGGCGGCCACATCCTGGCGCCAGGAGGGCGAATGCCAGCAAAAGTATTCCGGCTTGTATCATCTTTGCCATTTTTTTATCTATTCAAGTATAAAGTCAGCATGGAGCCCTTCATCAGAACTTGGCCCGATCCAGACATCGAACTTTCCGGGTTCGGTTACCGTCTCCCTGCCGTTGAAAAAGGCAAGGTCAGAAGCCGTCAGGGTAAACTCCACATCAGCAGTCTCGCCACTTTTGATGCGGAGACGATTGTATCCCTTCAGTTCCTTGATCGGGCGTGTTATGCTGCCGACTCTGTCGCGAACGTAGAACTGCACTATCTCGTCAGCATCCATGTTGCCGGTATTGGTCACCCTGGCCCTGACGGTAAGTGTTCCGTCAATCTTCATCACCTGTGAAGAGAGGGTGAGATCACTGTATTTAAAAGTCGTGTAGCTCAGGCCATAACCAAATGGCAGCAAAGGAGTATAGCCGTAGTCAAGGTGGAACGTACGGTATCCGAGTGAGCTCTGCGGGTTGACCGTGGGGATGGAGTCGAACGGTGTCCATGCCTCATCGGTTGCAGGCCTTCCTGTATTGTTCCTGTAATAATAGAAAGGAATCTGTCCTGCCCCCTTGACAAAGGTGACCGGCAGTTTGCCTGAAGGAGACTCCTTGCCAAAGATCAGGTCAGCTATAGCCGGGCCGGCCATGGTGCCTGCATGCCAGGCATAAAGCACGGCATCGGATAGTTCAAGTTCCCTGCCAATAGCCAGGGGTCGTCCGGCCATGATTACCAGTATGACAGGCTTGCCTGTTGCCGCCAGCGCTTCAAGCAGCCCGGTCTGCACTCCGGGCATATTTATCTCTCCCCTCGACTGACCTTCACCTGAGAGGATCCACTCCTCGCCACCGAAGAAGAGAACCGCATCAGACCTGCGTGCAGCAGATACGGCTTCGGCAAAGTATGCCTTGCTTTTATCGCGGCTGTATGCCAGTGCCTGTACATAATTGACCTTTTTGTCACCGAGCAGATCCCTGATTGCTTTCAGCGGGGTCACGGAATTCTCCTCCCTGCCGTCAAAGCACCATGTTCCAAGCTGGTCACGCGGCGCATCAGCAAGAGGACCGATCACAGCCACGGAAGAGATCTTCTCTTCAGAGAGAGGCAGTGCAGCATTATCGTTCTTGAGCAGAACTGCGCTCTGCCTTGCTACAGTGCGGGCATGATCAAGAAATGAAGGGTCAAGTATCTTCTTCCCGGCTCCGGGATCAGTATATGGATTGTCAAACAGCCCAAGCCTGAATTTTACCTTGAGTATATTCCTTACAGCATCGTCAATCTGCGCCATGGTTATCTTCCGCTCATCAAGCAGAGCCTTTATGTTGGTGTAGTATGATGTTGTAGCCATTTCCATATCAACACCTGCATTGATTGCTATCTCTGCAGCATGCTTTTCATCCTCTGCGTATCCGTGGTTAATCATCTCGGTGACAGAAGCCCAGTCACTCACCACGAAACCATCAAAGCCCCACTCTTCCCTAAGTATCTTTTTCAGAGTAAACTGGTTGCCTGATGTAGGGATACCGTTCAGGTCATTGAATGCAGACATGAAGGTCTGTGCACCGGCCTCCTTTGCAGCATGAAAAGGTTTAAGAGCCACATTCCGGAGAAGTGGTTCAGGGATATAGGTGGTATTGTAATCACGTCCGGCTTCAGCGAAACCGTACCCAACATAGTGTTTTGCGCATGCTGCCAGCGCAGTGGGATCAGTGAGGCTGTCGCCCTGAATCCCTCTTACCATTGCGGCTGCAAGGGTTGATGCAAGATATGGATCCTCACCGCATCCCTCGGCAATCCTGCCCCAGCGGGGATCCCATGTAATGTCAATCATCGGGGCGAAGGTCCATCGTATACCATCGGTTGAAGCCTCGACGGCAGAGATGCGGAATGCCTGCCTGACAGCTTCAGGGTTCCATGATGCTGCCATCCCAAGTGGAATGGGGAATACCGTACGGTAACCGTGAATAACATCCCTTCCGATGATCAGCGGAATTCCGAGCCTGCTCTCCTCTACAGCTATGCGTTGTAGCTCATTCACCTGCTCAGTGCCAAGAAAATTCAACAGCGAACCGCATCTTCCTTCCCTGACAGCCTGTTTTAATTGTTCAGGGTCCATGAAATAGCCAAGGTCAAGCTGTGACATCTGCCCGATCTTTTCGTCCAGGGTCATCTGCTTAACCAGCCTGTCAGCCCTGACTTCGGGACTGTCGGCAACACTCTTTCCCTTATCACATGAGCCGGCAATCAGCATAAAAAATCCTGCTGACAGAACCAGCGATAGTCTCGTGAGTTTCATCTGTCTTCTCTGAAAGGTTTAAAAATATGAAAAACATTGCCTGCCCCTCGTCAGGGCAGGCAATGATAAACAAAAACTATTACTTATGGATGCCCTCCACATGCGGGCCTGACAGTTCATCCAGCCAGAAACTGTGAGTGCCGTCGGCAACCGTCGGATTGCACATTATGCGCAATGTATTGTAATAATCATGATTGAACCTGTCATCAGCTACCACGTCCGGGGCATACATATCACCTGTCCAGGTAAATCCTCCGGGTACGCCGTTGAAGTCATACACTGCAACTTCCCAGGTATTGTCTTTACTGATCGTATATGTTATCTCCGTTCCGGTTTTCCATGGTTCGGCCGGATCTGAATTCTCAAGCTTGAGAAGGATTACATCTCCTGCCTTACCGCGTACCATTACCTTGAAGACATGCTGCTGCCTCAGGTCAAACCTGAATCCTGCCGGCAGCCTGATGTATGCATTGGCATATTGGTTGCCGGTTCTTGAGAAGTGGGCCACCTTTGCAGACTTGTTCGGGTATTCCTTATCAGGATTATCAACAATATCCAGGGTGCAGTTATCCGCAAGGAGCGGGAAAACCTGTACCTCGCTCAGGTCATTGTAAACTATCATCATGTCAAGGAGAAATGGCACATAGGCAGAGTTGTTGTTTGCCAGAACAATCTGCTTGGTTCCTGTCAGTACTCCAAGACTGGTGTTCAGTTTCGCAGTCACATTGTATGTTCCCTTGCGCATGAAGACATGCTTTACAACTTCATCCTTGCCTGCGGTGACTTCATCGCTGCCGTCACCGAAATTCCATGTTACATCAGTAACTTTTTGCCCTTCAGGAATGGTGTAACCGGTAACAGAGCATGAAACCTCATTGTCAACCCCCTCTGTTGCATTTACGGTGTATGTAATAGTTGGCCTGACATAACCCTTGGGTATCAGGTAGTAGTGCCAGTTGTTCCATCCCTCGTATGATTCGAGGCAGGTAAGCTCGAGAAGGTTTTCTTCAATTGTGCGTATGGTGTAGGTATTATCCTTTGCACCAACATCAAAGCAGGGGAAAATTGGTTTTTCACCATTCAGGGTGATGGTGTATTTGCCTTCGGACACCTTGATGATATTGAAGGTGCCTGACACCGGTGTTGCGTAGTCTACGTCCCAGTCACCCTTGTTTTCACGTGGATTGAGATAAACTGATGCCAGTGCCGGATCATTGGCACGGTAAGCCTTGACATAGCTTACGCCCTTATTGTCATAGGTAACCACGAAACCGTCGAGTTTGAAGGTGATCTCATCGTCCATCAGGCCGGTGCCATCCTTGTCATAGGGAGCCGCTGCCCACCAGCTCATTGCTGTGGGGTCATCAACCGGGCCAACGCCCAGATGACCGCGGGTAGCCACATCAAGGACCCACGTCTTCCCGGCAGTATTGTCAATGCCTCCTGTAAGATTAACATAGACAGGATCAGTGAAGATGGAAAAGTCAGTTTCAGTCTGCGTCAGGGTCTTCGTAATGGTAGCCATTCCTCCTCTTGTGACAAGTGTCATGGCTATTGTATAGTCACCTGGCATCGGATACCTGGCTATATTTGAGTTGCCGGTAGCTTTCGTGCCGTTACCGAAATCCCAGGAAGCGATCCCGGTGACTGATGAAGTGTTTTCAATCACGAAGTTAAACGCATCGCTTCCGGGTGTTATGGTGAAGTTGAGCTGATCGGCTGTAGGAGCAGCCCCTATTTCGGGCTTGTCAGCCATCTGAGGTTCGCAGGCATTGACAGCCAGCACTACGACCATGATGCCCGCTAATCTGCTTATATATCTGATTTTTTTCATTACACTATTTATTATTTAATAATTCATAAGCCAATGTATGCGGGAACCATCTGTTTCAGCACTCCGCTGTTCATATTCCTTATCTCACTGGCGGGAATCGGGAACATGCCCCATGAATCCGGCTTGAAGGTTCTTGGAGCAAAGTCCGAAGCGTTGGGAGTACCGGCCGGGATGTTGAAACTGGCGTTGATCTTCTCTCCTGCATAGTCAAGGCCTCTCCTCAGCAGATCCCATTTTCTCAGCCCCTCACCTCCGAATTCAACGCGCCTTTCATGATAGATGTCGTCAAGGGTGATGGTTGTTTTTTCAGCTGCGGCACCTAGTGCCCTGGTCCGTACCTGGTTGAAATAACCGGCAGCCTTGCCCGGATTGTCAGTGAGCCATACCTCTGCAGCCATGAGCAGCACGTCAGCATACCTTATATCCATGAAGTTACGGGGGAAGTTATGGTTCGGGTCACCTCCCGATCCCTGGTAATCAGCCCTTGCCATGTATTTCTTGTTGAAATAGCCGGTATTCTGGAATGCCCTGTTATAATCAGTCAGCATCGCTTCAGCGTCATAGAGGGTAACGTACTTCCTCGGGTCTCCAGGTTCGAACTCGTCAGCAAGGCTCCAGGTGGGCACTGAGAATGACCATCCGGGGAAAACGGTCGGGTCACCCTGGGGGTTACGAACGCTTATCCAGACTGATGCGAAGTTGCCGTTGATATTCCAGCCGCCCCAGTCACCTGACTTGGCTTTGTCTGAATACTGCATCTCAAGCACTGACTCAACAGTGTTCTGATTATCCCAGTCAAACAGGTCAGCATAATCAGGTATCAGCGAATAGACTCCGCTGTTGATTACCTGGTCGAGAGCTGTCTGTACGTATGCCTTATTGATCACTGTGGAACCGTTACCCCACTGCTCTGCAGTCAGTCCCAGGCCGCTGATAGCGCTCATACCGGTGTGATATAGGTAGATGCGGGCAATCATAGCCTTGACGGCACCTTTTGTCACACGGCCCTTTTCTGCAGGAGTGACCTGGTTCGGGAGGACATCAACTGCATCAAGCAGATCTGATGCAATGAGTGTAAATATCTCTGAAGGAGTGCTTTGTGTAAGACTCCTGTAATCCTCAACCGACGGGAGCACCTCCGTCATCACCGGAACCCAGCCGAAATGACGTACTAAATCCCAGTAGAAATAGGCACGCAGGAATTTAACCTCGGCTTCATACCTCTCCTTGAGACCTTCAGTCTTCCAATCAATGCCATCCTGCTTCTGAAGATAGAGGTTTGCCCTGTAGACACCGGCATAGCAGCGGCTCCATAAATCTGAAGATGAATTATTCTCAGGCTCCATCTTGAACATCTCCATATCCTGCCACTGACTCATGTCAGAAGCGTCAGAACCTCCGCAGAATGCATCATCTGACCATATATCGGCCATTGTCGCGGCAAACTGCCAGTTCTGCAGTGCATATGCGTCATAAACAGCAGTCATGGCCAGGAAGGCGTCAGACTCTGTCTTGTAGTAGTTGGCTTCCGTCTGACCGGTCTTTGGTTCGAGCTCCAGGAAATCCCTGGAACAGGATGAGCCGGCAACAATTACAGCCAGAAAGAAAACACTGTATAATATTGACTTTTTCATAGTTCTGTTCTTTTGAATGTTAGAAAGTAACATTTATGCCGGTCATGATCGTACGTGGCTGCGGATAAATACCGCGATCGATCCCGTTGTCAAATACTCCGCCTCCGATTTCAGGATCGTAGCCGGTATACTTTGTAAATGTATAGAGGTTCTCAGCCGACAGATAGAAACGAAGCTTCCTGAGCTTAATGGCTTTGGTGATATTCTGCGGGAGAGAATACCCCAGCGTAATGTTTCTAAGTCTGACAAAACTTCCGTCCTGAATGTAGAAGTCACTGACGGTTTTATGGTTCAGGTTGTTGTCAGTAAAAGTGACACGCGGGTAATAGTTCGAAGTGCCGGGACCAGTCCAGCGGTCAAGCCAGTCAGCTGTATAGTTGGCATAGTTCATGTCATACCGCCTGGTTGCGCTGTATATCTCCTGACCCAGGGCTGCATAGAGGAACATGTTGAAATCAAAGCCGTATATCTCAGCGTTCAGGTTAAGCCCGCCGGTGAAGTCAGGCAACGGAGAGCCGATCTGGACCCTGTCACCGTCACTGATTGTACCATCACCATTACTATCAATAAACTTAATATCGCCGGGACTTGCATTTGGCTGTATCTTTTCTCCGGCACGATTGACGTAGGCGTCAATCTCTCCCTGGTTCTGGAAGACTCCGTCAGTCTTGATACCAAAGAAGACGCCCATCGGAAAACCTACCTGTACATATATCAGTTCGCTCTGGCCAAAACCGCCATCACCACCCTTCAGAACCTTATCAGTATTCTTCAGGTCAAGGACTTCACTCTTGTTAAAGGCACCGTTTACTGAAGCTCCCAGGAAGAGCTTGCCTATCTGCTTACGGTAAGAGACCTGTGCTTCGAAGCCCGAGTTCTTAACTTCGCCTCCGTTGATCGTGGGAGCTCCGTTGCCAACAAGCATTGGAATGGGTGCAGCAACCTGCCAGTCCTTGGTCTTCTTTATGTAGTAGTCAAGTGTAACAGTAAGTGTGCTGCCAAGGGTTGTCATATCAAGACCGATGTTGGTCTGCTCTGATGCTTCCCATTTGAGCATGGGATTGGCCAGCTTGGTGGGCACCGTACCGTTGTACTGTGTCTTTCCATCACCAAAATAGTAGATGGCGCTGTTACCGATAATGGAAGTATAGTTAAAGTTGCCGATATTCTCGTTTCCGTTCTGACCCCAGCTTGCCCTGAGTTTCAGGACATTGAATATATCAGTAAGATTACTCATGAAATCTTCCCTTGAGATAACCCATCCTATTGAGGCAGAGGGGAAGTATCCATATTTGTTTTCGCTTCCAAACCTCGAGGATCCGTCCTTCCTGATTGTGGCGGTAAGCATGTAGCGGTTTTTCAGGTCATAGTTCAAACGGGCAAAGAGCGAGGAGACGGTATGGTCACTGTAACCTCCGCCTGCGTTGGCGCTCTCAGGGTCAGTTGCATTGTCAAGGTATGAATGCTCAAAGTCATCAAAGATCAGATCATTCTTCGTACCCCAGAGATTTTCATGCATATCCTTGAAGGCAGTTGTACCTGCTATGATGGTCAGGTTATGAACATCAAACGTTTTTGCATAGGTAAACACGTTTTCAAAGTTCCACCTTGACCACATGTCAAGTCCCTTGTAAGCCTTGTCAATATTGCTGAAGTGCATGGCATCAAGGTAATACTCCGGTGTATAGCTGTCAGTATTGACCAATGCATATTCACCCCCGAATGATGACCTGAAAGTGAGTCCCCTGAGTGCCGGGGATACCTTACCAAAATCGAACTCGCCGTACAGGTTGCCGATCAGCTTGTAGGTTCTTGTCCTTGAGTTATTGTAACTTGCCATGGCCACAGGGTTGGTGATCTCCTGCAGACCAAATCCGTATGCCTCGGAAGTACCCCATGTACCGTCAGAAAACATCACCGGAATCACCGGTGGCATGTTAAGGGCCTGGTTCAGACCAAGACCATACCTGTCATTGGTCGCAATACCCTTGCTGGTTATTCCCGCAAGGTTGACATTTCCTCCCAGCTTGAAGAGACCAAAGGTGGCAGCTGCATTCAGCCTGTAGCCTACTTTCTCAAAGCTTGACTTGCCTTTGGAAACTATACCTTCCTGGCTGAAATAGTTCAGCGAGGATGAATACTCCAGTCTGTCACTGCCGCCGGTGAAAGAAAGAGAGTGGTTCTGCTTTGGAGCATTGTAGTAAAACATCTCATCCTGCCAGTCAGTATCTGCTGTAAAGCCCTCTATCTGTGCCTGGTTGAAACGTGGCCCGAGACCTGCATTGACTGATGCCTCATTGATAAGCATTATGTATTCACGTGAATTCAGCAGAGGCATCTTTTTCCAGGGATTCTGAAAACCGTAATAACCGTCATAGGTCACTGTCAGTTTAGTGTCCGTACGCCCGGTCTTTGTGGTTATAAGAACAACCCCGTTTGCTCCGCGTGCACCATAAATTGCAGCAGATGCGGCATCTTTCAGCACCTCTATTGACTCAATGTCACTTGCATTGAGAAAGTCAGTACCGGCACCGCTCATCGGCAATCCGTCAATAATATACAAAGGTTCCGCATCACCGTAGGTGCCTGCCCCCCTGATACGTACCGAGATCTGAGAGCCCGGCTGACCAGAGTTGGCCGTGATGACCACACCGGCCGTCTTGCCCTGAAGTGCCTGCGTTACACGCATGTCAGTGGCCTTGCGCAGGTCATCACCCTCAACCTTCGCAATTGCACCGGTGACAAGGCTCTTCTTCTGAGTGCCATATCCCACAACAACAACCTCGTCAATCAATTCAATATCAGAGGCCAATACAATGTTAATGGTGGTGCTCTCAGTCACCACAACTTCCTGTGCCTTCATCCCTACAAATGAGAAGACAAGAAGTGAGTTCATGGGTACATTGTCGAGACTGTAGTACCCGTTCATGTCAGTCATAGTTCCGGTGGTGGTTCCCTTGACTAAAACACTTACTCCCGGAACAGGCTGTCCGTCGTCTGCTGACGTTACAACTCCTTTAATCTGCAGCCCCTGAGCATTTAAAGCCAGGGAACAGGCAATGAAAAAAAGAGCCAGGATTGTTTGTTTCATAAACGTTGAGTTTTTGAGTTTGGTTATCAGGTTTTCAGATGATTATAAAACCACCCGTTTGCAAGGAGCAAGTTAAGAAAGTGAAATTGATTATCACTTATTAAAATTTACTTCAAATATACATCAGTCAATTTTTAAAAATACATCAATAATTCATCATTGAAATCACATAGTATTGATTTCGTGATACATAGTAAATACTTATTGAGTGTATAAAATACACCAATTATCAGAAGCAATACTACAGCGCCGCGTTTTTTCAGATACTGAGAAGATGGGTTGTAAGGTTTACATCACGGGTAATGCCCATCTTTTTCCTGATCCTGTACCTGCATATCTCAACACCTCTTACTGATATATTGAGCAGAGGAGCAATCTCCTTGGTCGGGAGATTCATTTTAAGGTATGCGCACAATCTCAGTTCGCCGGGAGTCAG
>WXFE01000134.1 GCA_009881065.1 Bacteroidales bacterium
ATGAGAATCAGCAGTGCAGCGTTTGCTTTCAGCCCGGCATTTGCGGAAATGACAGGCATGAAGGCCTCAATGGGCAAGGGCAGCGATTTTTCCCTGTCGGGCAGGCTGGAGAATTATATCCCATACCTCTTCTCGGACGGAATTCTCCGGGGAAACCTGTCGCTTAAATCTGACCATGTTGACCTGAATGAGATAATGGTATATATTCCTTCTGACACTGTTGAGACTGATACCGTCCCGATGGAGGTGATAACAATACCCAAAAACATTGACTTTACCCTTGAAGCCCTGGTTGGCAAGCTGAACTACGGGATGCTCGAGGCAAGCGATGTGAAAGGCAACGTTGTTGTCCGTGAGGGTGTTGTAACTGTCAGCGAGACCGGCATGAAAGCACTTGGAGGTTCCCTGCTCGTAAATGCACTGTATGATACACGTGATACGCTCAAACCCCTTATTGATGCTGAAATGTTTGTCAGCGCGGTAAGTATAAGGGATGCCTTCAATGCCTTCAATATTGTGAAAAAGCTCATGCCTGCAGCGTCAGGACTGGGAGGCAATGTCTCGGCCAGGATTGACTTCAGGAGCATCCTCGGAACGGGCATGATGCCACTGCTGAAAACCCTTTCAGGGACAGGTGAGATAGCCTCTGAGTCAGTGCAGGTATTAAATTCAACAGGTTTTGACAGGATGAAGAACGTGTTGAAGATTAATCCTTCCTATACCAATGTGCTGAAGGATATCCGGGCTACCTTCATCATCAATGACGGGAGGCTGTGGATCAAGCCTTTTGACACGATGCTCGGGAAGATAAAGCTGAATTTGTCAGGTGACCAGGGCCTTGATCAGACAATAAACTATCTTGTAAAGGTGGAAATACCAAGGGAGGAGCTGGGTCAGGCTGCAGGGGCACTGATGAGCACTTTTGCTTCACAGTCAGCTGCCCTGGGTTTCAGTGGCGCACCACCTGAAATGATTAAGGTTAACCTGAATGTTGGGGGTACAGTAAAGAATCCGGCATTCACACCCTCTTTCGCCGGCGGCGGCGCCTCATCTGCCGTGACTGCCCTGGCTGATACCCTGAAGAGCGAGGTGGTGGAAAAGGTCAACGAGGCAGCAAGACAGCAGGCAGAGAAGATCATGAAGGAGGCTGAGGAGAATGCAAATCTGATAAGGGAGAAAGCTGCATCATCGGCTGAAACGATACGCAGTGAAGCCCATCTGCGGGGTAAAAAGCTCATCAGTGATGCGGAAGCAAGTGGCCCGATTGCCGTGGCTGCTGCAAGAAAAGCAGCAGAAAGACTGAACAGGGAGGCTGATAAAAGAGCCACACAGATTGTTGATGAAGCCAACAAGAGAGCTGACGAGGTTCTTGCCACTGCCAGGTCAAAGGCTGAGGAACTGCTCAAATAACCTGTTACAGAAGAGGCTAAGACATTTAAAAGAGGTTGAAATGACCTCTTTTTTTTTGCTATCAAGTCAGCCTGTCACAATTATGTAACATAAGTGTCATCTATTCGTTACCGGTTTTTTACACTCCTGTAACATCAGCGGCTGACTTTTGCCGTGTATTTAAGTCAACCATCAAAATGAAAAAACAGTTAATTCTTTTATTGATCTTTTCAATTCTTCTTCCCTTCAATTCATTTTCACAGACCCCGGGCGGCACCATAACCGGCGTAATTCGCGAACAGTCTACCGGAGAAACCATGCCCGGGGTCAATGTGATAATAGAAGGGACGCTCAGGGGCGCATCAACCGGACCTGACGGAACATTTACCATTGCCGGCGTACCCCCCGGAATCTACAGCCTGAGTTTAACCTTTATATCATACAAGCCACTGAAAGTGGAAGGTGTTGAGGTCAAAGCAGGTTCTGTTACGGTCATCGATGCTGCCATGTATGACCAGTCTGTGGAACTGGATGATATTGTGGTTGTCGCTACCAAACGTACTGACAGCGAAGTGTCGGTAATGAGCAGCATCAGGAGCAGCCCGGTGGTCGTTTCAGGTATCTCTGCCCAGCTGATCAGCCGTACGCAGGATAAGGATGCTTCGGAGGTGGTAAGGAGACTTCCCGGAGTATCCATTGTGGATGACAGATTCATCGTTGTCAGGGGGCTCTCATCAAGATACAACAATGTCTGGCTCAATAATGCAACGGCTCCCAGCCTCGAGCCTGATACAAGGTCCTTCTCGTTTGACCTGATTCCCTCATCAATGATCGAGAATATTTTCATCCTGAAGTCACCCACGGCTGAACTCCCGGCAGACTACTCCGGCGGGTTCATCAAGATATCCACAACAGGCATTCCTGATGAGAACAGGTTTTCTGTTTCTTATGGTACTGCACTCAGACAATACACTACATTCGGCGATTATCTCGAGGAGAGAGGCGGTAAAACAGACTGGCTCACCATGGGTGCTGGCCACAGGGAACTGCCGGAAGCAATGCCGGTTCATCTCGACCTTTATGAGAGTGCCACCAATCCTGAATTACGCAACCGGGTCACTGAACTGGGACGAAGTCTCAACGGCTCATGGGATGCGGCTCAGGCAACAGCCCTGCCGGATCAGAAACTTTCTCTGGGCCTCACAAGACGGTTTGAACAGGGAAGCTTCATCGCCGGTAATGTCACATCACTGACCTACAGCTATTCAAACACCTTCAGGGAGGCGTTGAACAATAATTACTCAATATATAATTATGCGTATGACACTCCGGGAATACTGGATGAATTTACAGACAGGCAGTACAAAACAAATGTGCGGGCAGGCCTGATGCATAACTGGACTCTCTATCCATACGATGGATTAAAGCTGGAGTTCAGAAACTTTTTCACCAGCACTGCCGGATCAGGCGTTTCTATGAGAGAAGGCCTTGACTGGTACAACAATGGACGCTCAATACGTTCCGGTGAGACAAAATATACGCACAGGGTTATCTATTCAGGACAGCTTGGCGCTGAACATCTCTTCGCAGAAGGGAGAACTACGGTTGATTTCACGGCAGGGTATTCCATATCAGCCAGGAAAGAGCCGGACATAAGGCGGTACCGTTATATAAGCAATGATGGAGATATCTCGCCATACGTCATTCTCTTCGGAAGCAACCCTGACCTTTCATCTGTATCAAGGATGTGGCTGGATCTTGATGAAACAAGCTTTTCGGGAATGCTCAACCTGATACAAAAGTTTGGTAAGGGGATTAACAACTGGGAGATCAGAACTGGGATTTTTGCAGAGAACCGTGACAGGAGCTTCAGGGCACGCAATTTCGGATATGCTATATCATCTGACACCTCGCCATTTGCTTCCACATCTCTCCCTGTACAGGAGATTTTTGCACCTGAAAACATCAATCTTACAGATGGTATCAGGTTGAAGGAGATCACCTCCCTTTCCGATTCATATGAAGCATCGATGATGGTGCTGGCCGGGTATCTCAATTTCAGGTTCAGGTTCGGTACACGGACCGATTTGTCAGCTGGTGTGAGGATCGAAAAGGAGAGACAGGAGCTGTCAAGCTACAGACAGGGAACCAGCATACCGGTCAATGTTGTACGTGATACAGTCAACCTCTTTCCTTCAGGCAATCTCGCCATAAATCTCAACTCATCGAGCCTGATAAGACTGACCTACGGTTTGTCAGTCAACCGGCCGGAATTCAGGGAGATAGCTCCGTTCTACTTCGTTGATTTCGAGCAGAATGCAGGAATTTACGGTAATGAGCAGATTAAATCAGCCTATATTCACAATCTGGATCTTCGTTATGAACTATACCCTGGCAACAACGAAACATTCAATGCAGGTGTATTTTACAAGCACTTCACCAATCCCATTGAGGTCTCAATAAGGGGCAACAATCCCACCCAGTTCTCATTTGATAATATCAGCTCTGCATACAGCTTCGGGCTGGAGACAGAGGCTCGCAAGAACCTGGGGTTCATCTCTGACAGGCTTGAGAAACTTACTGCCGTGGTCAATCTTTCGCTGATCAGGAGCTCCGTGGCCTTTGACAGGCCACTGCAGGGGCAGTCTCCCTATATTGTCAATGTCGGGCTTTTCTGGCAGGATGTTGACAGGGGATTGATGGCCAGTGTGTTATATAACCGCATAGGTAAAAGGATTATAGCTGTCGGAAGGCCTTCGCCCAACTCCTGGGAGAGCATACCTGACATTTACGAGATGCCGCGAAATGAGACCGACCTGGCAATAAGCAAAAAAATAGGCAAAATGCTTGAGATAAAAGCCGGGATCAAGGACCTGTTCGGTGAGAAGGTGGTTTTTCAGCAGCATGTAAATAGTATTGTTGATATGACCAACTACGGTGGTGACGGCATGAAGGCATTTGACAGAACCCAGAATACCAGGTCGTGGTACCCGGGCAGACAGTATTCGCTTGGAATATCACTTAAATTTTAAGAAAACAACCATTTAACAAAACACAAATCATGAAAACGAACATTTTTTCAGTTTTTTCCAGGGTGATGGCACTTGGATTATTTCTGACCGTTATGGTGTCATGCGAGAAAGAAATACCGGTTACTTCCCTCACTCTTGACAAGGCGGAGGCCACAGTACAGGTTGGGGCAAATCTGACACTGCTTCCTGTTATTGATCCGCTGAATGCCACAAACAAGGAGGTTCAATGGACAACCAGCAACGCCAGTGTAGCGACAGTGACTGACGGAGTGGTGACTGGTGTGGCACTGGGAAGTGCAGTAATAACCGCTGCTTCGGTTGAAAATCCTCTGTTCAAGGCAGAATGCAATATTACAGTTGTACCATCTACCGGGCAGGTCATAACCGTCTCAGGAGATATAACCACTGATACCAGGTGGTACGCACAGGCAAAATACCACCTTTCAGGATTCGTCTATGTCAAAAACAATGCAACCCTTACAATAGAAGCAGGAACGATAATCAAGGGTGTATCAAACACCAAGGCAACGCTCATCATTGAGAGAGGTTCAAAGATAATTGCTGCAGGCACAGCCACCCAGCCGATAGTTTTTACATCTGACAAGCCGGCAGGGCAGAGGGCAAGCGGAGACTGGGGCGGAGTTGTTATATGCGGAAAGGCAAAAACCAACAAGCATGATGACGGTGAAGGTGTTGGCATCGCTGAAGGTGGCATCGGTTCCAAGTACGGTGGCAGTGATGACAACGACAATTCAGGTATTCTTCAGTTTGTCAGGATTGAGTTCCCCGGAATTCCCCTCACCTCCACTGCCAACAGTGAGATCAACGGACTGACACTCTACTCTGTCGGGAAAGCCACTGTTATTGACCACATTCAGGTTTCATATTCAGGTGACGACTCCTTCGAATGGTTTGGTGGCAATGTAAACGCAAAATACCTCGTTGCTTTGGGGGGACTTGATGATGCATTTGATACTGATAACGGCTTCAGCGGTAAGGTTCAGTTTGGTCTTATTCTGCAGGATCCTTTGAAATCAGACCAGTCAGGTTCAAATGGTTTCGAGAGCGACAATGATGCAGACGGTTCGCTTCTCACACCTGTTACCTCTCCCATATTCACCAATGTTACCGCCATCGGGCCTCTTGCAGTAGCGGCCACTCTCCCTGAAGGGACGAAACATCAAAAGGCGCTGCATCTTCGCAGGGGCACGATGACCTCGATCTATAACTCCGTATTTGTAGGATTCCCGCAAGGACTGTCGATAGATGGTCAGAAGGGCAACTCACCGACACGTGCTGATGCGAATGAGTTGCAGATTGAGAATACCATACTTGCAGGAATGACAGACCTCTATGTTGAGAAGACCGGTACTGTAGCCGTACCCTATACAGTTGCTCAGCACGAGGCATATTTTAGAGCTGAAGCAAGAAACAACAGAGACGATATGACCATGGAAGAAGTCATTGGCACCGGTTTCATAAGCCTTACCTCTCCGTCTCTGCTTCCAAAGGCCGGATCACCGCTCCTTAGCGGAGCCTCCTTCACCAATGCAAGGCTTACAGACAGCTTCTTTACCGTAACATCCTACAGGGGTGCTTTCGGAACGGAAAACTGGACTTCCGGATGGTGCAACTGGGACCCACAAAACACGGTGTACTAGTCCAGAAATTGATGGTTTGACAACCTTTTACCAGGGGGCACACCGGAGTAGCCCCCTTTTTTTGTTGCAGGAATAAAAGAGCCGCCCGGTGGAGGCGGCTCTTCCATGTTGTGAGAGACAGGTAAACAAAGCAGGAGGAGCCCTGTTGCGTTTTCCTCCTGCCTGATTGCATGAAAAAGCCGCCCGTTGAGGCGGCTCTTTCATGTATCTGTCTGATGAGTATCAGAATATTCTTTCCTTGATGCGTGCCTTCTTTCCGGTCAGGTTCCTGAGGTAGAAGATGCGCGCCCTGCGTACCTTGCCGTGCTTGTTAACCTCAACCTTGTCAATAAATGGCGATGCAACCGGGAAAATCCTTTCTACCCCGATGTTTCCTGACATCTTGCGGACAGTGAATGTAGCTGTCATCCCTGCTCCTGATCTCTGGATTACAACACCACGATACTGCTGTATCCTCTCCTTGTTGCCTTCCCTGATCTTATAGTGTACCGTTACAGTGTCACCTGCCCTGAATTTCGGTAACTCAACCCCGGAGGCAAACTCCTTCTCTACTACTTTCATTAAGTCCATCGCGCAAATATGTTTATGTGACCTTTACTCTTTTTAAATAAGTCGCAAATGTAGCAATATTTTTTTATTATCTGCAAAATATTTATTGCAATTACAGTAAATATCAGTTACCTGCGCTTTCAGGCACTTTGAGTTTGTCGCCGGCATCGATTACGATTCTCATCAGCCACTCCTGCGGGTAGCCTGGCTGTTTAACCTCGGGGGCGATATACTTATAGCCTTCCGGGACAGGACGGCGGGTTTTAACGTTGCCATCCATATATTTGGTAAAGAGGAATTTGTATAGTTCTCTCCACTCCTTTACCGTGTTGTTGCCGGCATTAACCGAGTAGGCTGTAATCATATCGGTGCCCTTTTTGGCAGCGCCTTTTGCAGTGCTATTGAATAGCTCGGCAGCCCTGGCATCAATATCCGCAGTCTCAGCCATGTACTTATGCTCAAGTTCCTTCTGTTTTGCCTGCAGATCGGGAGTCATGACATTTGCGCGGCTGTACACGAAATTGGTTACTTCATTGAATACCCAGAAGGCAGCATCGGCGCTGTAGGTCATCATGTCGCCATTTCCCACCGCAAATGAGTGGGGAACCGAGGTAATTCCGCAATACATCGGTGTATAGACTGTATAGTATGTATCATCAACTCCAAACCAGAGGATACCGCCTACAGGGTCAGGGAGCCATGAACGGCTCTGGGTTACGAACGAAAAGCCTGTCTGCTGTGTTGATGTGGCTCTTTCATGCAGATACTCCTTTCCGTCAACCTTCCAGCTCATGGGCCTCCACCTTACGGTATTGGCATACGGACCTGCGCCAATATCTTTTGTCATGTCCATTGGAGTGTTCTGGTAATAGTCCCTCATAAGTCCCATAACATCTTCCAGGCTGAGCTTGTTGTCAGGCTTGACCCAGAGAGGCATTCTGTTCTCAAGGTCGTATCCCATGGCATAGTTGAGATATTCACCCATAGTGCTGTTGACCCTGTTGAATCCTGCCCATACGCGTGCATCGCAGAAACGTGCGGCGCCAAAATCAACAGGTGCATAAACATCACTGAAGCTGAAGTCTGCATCGGTGCCGTCATACCATCCGAAGTCCCGTGCAACAGTCACTACATCAGCAGCATAAACTGTCTCAACCGAAGGGTTGAATATCTTGTCTATCTCTGCCGATGTGATTGATGTGGTGCCGTTGGCCTGCGGGAAAGTCTGTATCCTTGCCTGGTTGGCATGGCCGGAGATGTAACCGTCAGGAACCAGGCGGGCAACAAATGCCATTCCCTTCTTGCCCTGTCCCTTGCCAATCATCTCCATGATCCACACTTCGTTGGGATCAGATATGGAGAATGATTCACCCGAACTGCAATAGCCATATTTTTCGGTCAGTGTGACAATGGTGTGTATGGCCTCTCTTGCGTTCTTCGCCCTCTGCAGCGTGAGGTAAATCAGGCTTCCGTAATCAATTAATCCGTCGCGATTGCGCAGTTCGCCGCGTCCGCCATAGGTGGTCTCACTGATAGCCAGCTGGTACTGGTTCATGTTACCGACTACTGAGTAGGTAACGGGTGCCTGTTCGATGGTGCCAAGGAATCTGCCTGAATCCCACTCGTAAACATCAAACATTGTTCCGGGTTTATACTTCATCGCGGGCCAGAAGTAAAGCTCGCCATAAAGGACGTGTGAGTCGGCCGAATAGGTGATCATGGTGGAACCGTCTTTAGAGGCTCCTTTGGTGATCAGGAAGTTGGTGCATGCGTGGCTCTTCTCGGAAATAATGAACATCATGAGAATGAGGCTCAGCATCAGTGATGTGGTTTTCTTCATGTTTATAGAATTAATTTAATTAATTGTATTATAATCAATTACTGCTACGTTCTCGTTTCCTGC
>WXFE01000135.1 GCA_009881065.1 Bacteroidales bacterium
TCTTTTTCCTGATCCTGTACCTGCATATCTCAACACCTCTTACTGATATATTGAGCAGAGGAGCAATCTCCTTGGTCGGGAGATTCATTTTAAGGTATGCGCACAATCTCAGTTCGCCGGGAGTCAGAGCGGGATATCTTGTTTTCACACCCTGAAGAAACTCCTCGTGTACCTCATCAAAGGCACTCTCAAATATCTCTCTCTGCTTATTGCTGTCAACCTCCCGGTCTATCCGATGCAGAATCCCGGAAACCTTGGTGCCGACAGACCTGTCATTGCAATCACTGATCACT
Source organism: Bacteroidales bacterium (assembly GCA_009881065.1). Taxonomy (GTDB): domain Bacteria; phylum Bacteroidota; class Bacteroidia; order Bacteroidales; family VadinHA17; genus SR-FBR-E99. Next base: position 294 of record WXFE01000135.1, read on the forward strand.
TTCCTCAGCTCGTCCTTGATCTGGTTGAGAAATTCATTCTTACGCACAAGACTCATGGCCTGGTTAGCCAGCTCCTTGTCACGAAGTATCATCTCAGCCTGAAGCCTTTCATTCCTGATCCTGATTATCTCCTTCTCAGACTCCAGCGCCTGCCTTTTGTACTCCTGTTCTTTTTCCTCGTAGATACGGGCGTTCTTCACTCTTTCATTCCTTCTTGAGACATCTATCCTCCAGCTGATAAAACGGGCAAGAAGCAGCACCATGATTATCCCTGCAATGACATAGGCGATAATTGCCACCGGCGACTTATACCAGGGATGCTCTATAACAAACTCAATTGAGTCAGGTTTGCTCTCAATTCCGAGCTGATTCCTGGCTTTTACATGGAAGGTAAATTTTCCGTCAGGGAGATTTGAATACTCCTTATAGTATGTACGGCTCCAGTCAGACCATCTGTCATCATACCCTTCCAGCCTGTAACTGTATTCGGTATTGCCGGCATTGTCATATACCGGCGAAGCAAACATGAACCTCATGTTGTTGTTGGCATATCTGAATCTGTAGCTTATCTCCCGGACTGCAGATGAAGGAGTGCGGCCATAATAAAACACCGAGTCGTGATGCAGTGCCTCTCCAAGGGTGATGTAAACCGAGAACCCTTCATATCCAAGTGAAGAGGTACGCGATGAATAGTGGGCAAAACCATCTTCCGTGCCTATAATCACATGCTCCGGAGCATATGGGTAAAAAGACTCAAACCCGTGGATGAACCCTCCCGAGAGCAGGAGAAAAGGAGTGGCAATATGCTCATAGGTGTGATCTTCCTTCAGCCTGAATACCCCAGCCCTGTTCTTTGCCACATACCATATGTTCCCCTCTTTGTCCTCATGGAGATGTGAGACAGCCACCAGGGGACTGAAAAGCTGGTTGAAGTAGGTTGACCTGACAAACCGGTCTGTTTCAGGCGAATATTCATAGATCTCAGTCTCTGATACCACCACGAGTTGTCCGAGGACACGAAAAATACCAAGATAGAAATCCGATGGCAGGCCATCTGAGGAATCATAGAACCTGACGCTGGTCACCGAATCGAGCTCTGCCGAGAGCCTCACCCTGAATATCCCCTTGAATCCGTGACTCATCCATATCTCTCCCTCTCTGTCTTCCTCGAAAACCCTGAACGACTCGGTCATACCCGGTATCTGCCTGACAAACTTCCACGTGCCCTGCTCCCACCTTAAAAGTATCATTCCGCTGAATGTACCTCCCAGCAGGTATCCCGGGTGGTTTTTCAGTTCCATGTATTTCCATCCGCCGGAGACTCGGCTGATAAGGTCAGCCTTCTCTCCGGAGACCAGATAGGTGCCGTTATTATGCCCGCAGAGCAGTATACCGTTGTGAACTCCCAGGTACCACACCTGCCCGTAGGTTCCGGGTATCATCCGAAAATCGTCACCCGTCTCCCTTTCTGACCAGTTCCTTACATACAGCCCCTGATTTGTTCCGAGGTAGAGCTTTCCATCATGGATAACCGATGCATATCCTGCGCCAAAGCCTTCCGTGCTGCGGATAAAGGTAACAGGGGAATTAATGGTTACATAGTCGATTCCGTTGTCAAGTGCCAGCCAGAGGTTACCGTTCCTGTCGGTGAACAGGGCAAGAACCGTGTTGTTCTGCAGACCATTCTTCCTGTTGATGTTCTGAACAATTCTCCCCTCCGGGTCAATAATCATCACGCCGTTAAGGATTGTGCCCATCACGTAATAATCATCATATATCATTGTAGCGCTGAATACCTGGTCACGGCTCAGTATACTGCTGAGTGCACTGTCCCACTTTCGAAGCTTCGCGCCGTCATAAATAAACAGACCGTTCCCCAGGGTGCAGATCATCATCTCATTCCCGGACCCGTAAGGAAGAAGTGAGCAGATATCCATTCCGGTCAGCGACTCGCAGCCGGGGAGTCTTGCAAGCCGGGTTCCGTCGAACTCCATAAGTCCGTATTCGGTATCATTGAACAGCAGCCTGCCCCTTACAGTGTAAGAATTCTGGAACCGTGACGGAGCAGCCACAACTGTCATAGGTGTGCCATCACGGTAAAAATAGGCTGCATAATATGACTGGAACACAGTTTTGTCGCGGTATGTGAATATGTTCCATACATCGTCAAAATTCCTGTACTCCTCGGGTATCAGTTCCCTGAAGGATTGGAAAGAGAGATTACCGCCAGCTTCAGGCACCATTTTTCCGAAGTCATTATAGGCTCCAATGAATATCTCCCCCTTTGCACCCATCAGAATTGACCTGACCATTGAGTAGTTGGGCATCCGGTAAAGGTGCCACTGAACCCCGTCATAGACCAGGAGTCCGTCATTATTGGCAAAATACATGAATCCCCTTGCATCCTGCGCCACAGCCCAGTTCTGGGTGCTGGCACGGTAGTCGGCCTTTGTGAAGTTCCTGATGAACGGCGTGCCAATCTCCTGAACCTCAGCTGTTGCATTATAAACTGCGGGAAGGAGAAAAAACACCACTGAAATCAACCTCCTGATCATATCATGTTTTTAAGTCCTACAATTTATGTTTTTTTTGGCAGCTTCCCGCGAATAAAACCTGACAGCGCTTCAAGGGAATGAAAACTGATATTGCTTCCCTGGAATGAGAACTGATAATGCTTCACAGGAATGAAACCTGATACTGCTTCCCTGGAATGAGAACTGATACCGCATCGCGGGAATAAAACCTGACAGCGCCGGGAAAATGTATGTCACCGCAACAGTGATCAGATACTCCCGCGTCCATTCTATAACAAGTGTCTGAAACATAACATCCCTTCGCGGATCCTGCAAACCCATACCCGTCCGAACCGATTATGCCGCAGTATTTATGTTGATTCTTTATTTTTGGTATATTCGCCTGGTCCGGTCTTATGAAGGGTATAAATCTAAAGTATTGAAAAACAAAATGATTAAAGTCCACCAAAACAGAATTCCCAACGAGTTTTTCGTTACCAAGGGTTCAGGATGCAGCGAATATGCCATCCATCCCGGTTCATATCACATGGCGCTGCATGATGCAGGCATATCGGAGTACAACATTATGAACTATTCTTCGGTGCTGCCTGCAACCTCAAGGCTGGTGTCACTTGACGAGGTTGACATGCCCCCATTCGGCTCCGAACTCTGTACGATCATGGCAGTAGCCAACGGATTCTACGGTGAGCACGTGTCAGCCGGAATCATATTCGCGTGGCTCTACACGGATGACACCTGTGAGGAAAAGGTCGGAGGCCTCGTCTGTGAACTGGCCGGCTACTTTGATATGGAAGCTCTTGAAGAGAGACTCTACACTGTTCTCCATGACCTGCATGACAGAACCTTCTCACAGTTTTACCTGGGAGAACCAAACGTCATCAGGGAGTCTCTGACAATTGACAAGAGGTACGGAACTGCACTCGTATCTCTCTGCTTCGTCAATTTCATCTGATCGTTCCGGAGCATACAAGGGAGGAGATTCTGATCTTAAACTGAGTGGGCAAAAGTCCACTGCCACAACCAGGGAAACATGTCCCTGACGATAATCCGCCCGGCACTCAGGAAGACTTACGGAGGCAGGATAAAACAGAACAGTCTGAGAAGCATTTCATATTGTAACCAATATATATTACAGGCCATGAATGACAAACGTGCTATTTGTCGTACAACACTTGTTCTGGCATTCTTCATTATGACTGCCATGCTTTGTGCGCAGCAACGCGGTTCAACGCACACCTTTGCACTGGGAACCAGTGAGTTTTTCCTTGACGGGAAACCGTTCCAGATTATCAGCGGTGAGATACACCCCGGAAGGATCCCTGAGGAGTACTGGCGTCACAGGATCAGGATGGTAAAGGCGATGGGGTGTAATACCGTCTCTGCGTACCTTTTCTGGAACCATCATGAAAGCGAAGAGGGAATCTATGACTTCCACACAGGCAACCGTGATATCGCAAGGTTCATCTCCACTGCAGCCGAGGAGGGGATGTGGGTTCTCATAAGGCCCGGGCCCTATGTATGCGCTGAATGGGAGTTTGGCGGAATACCTCCGTACCTGCTTCGCAATCAGGGCATAAAAGTACGCTGCATGGATCCGGCCTACATGAAAGCTGCAGAGAGATACATATCACGGCTGGCTGATGTGCTTCGCCCCTTCCTGGTGACAAACGGAGGTCCGGTGCTGATGATCCAGATTGAAAATGAATACGGAAGCTACGGCAATGACCGCAACTACCTCATAGCCCTGAAGGAGATATGGGAACGGAGCGGTATTGATGTCCCGTTTTTTACGGGTGACGGGCCCACAACATACATGCTCGAGGCAGGAACGCTACCGGGATGTGCCGTGGGACTCGACTCCGGGAGCTCGGAGAAGGATTTCGAACTTGCCCGTAAAATGAATCCGGGAGTCCCTGTCTTCTCCAGCGAAACATACCCCGGATGGCTCACCCACTGGGGAGAAGATTGGGCAAGGCCCGACACTGCCGAACTGCTGCGAGAAGTCAAGTTCCTGATGGATAACCGGAAATCATTCAATTTTTATGTCATTCACGGAGGAACAAACTTCGGGTTCACGGCAGGGGCCAACTCAGGCGGGAAGGGATACGAGCCTGATCTGACCAGCTATGACTATGATGCGCCAATAGATGAGCAGGGAAGGGCAACCCCGAAATACATGGCACTCAGAAAACTGATCGGCTCATACCTCCCAAAAAGAGAAAAACTGCCGTCAATACCGGATCCAATACCTGCCATGTCTTTCCCGGAGACTGACCTGGTGCCATTCACATCTGTCTGGAACAACTTGCCTGAACCGGTATTGTCAGTTCAGCCAAAACCGTTTGAAGCATACGGGCAGGATTACGGGTTCATGCTGTACAGCACCAGGCTGACGGGCCACAAGAGAGGCAAACTGACAGTAATTGACCTGCATGACTATGCCACTGTTTTTCTTGACGGAAAATATGTCGGGACACTTGACAGGCGACTGGGAATCAATGCAATTGAACTGCCTCAGCCGGATTCAGAGTACCCGCTGCTGGAAATATTTACCGAAGGGATGGGAAGAATCAACTTTGCCCATTCAATGATTGACCGCAAGGGAATAACTGACCGTGTGATACTGAACGGGATGACGCTGATGAACTGGGAGGTACGGGGTTTTCCGATGAGTGACGGCTATGTTGAATCGCTGGAGGCCACCGCTACCGAAATGACCAGGCCCGGAGTATTCTTCAGGGGCACCCTGAAACTTGACAAGAGAGCAGATACCTTTATTGATATGACCAATTTTGTCAAGGGGTTTGTTTGGGTCAACGGCCATAACCTGGGAAGATACTGGGAGATCGGTCCGCAGACACGGCTTTACTGCCCGGCATCATGGCTTAAGGATGGGGAAAATGAAATAATAGTATTTGATCTTCACAAGACCACGCCCGGGTCGGTAAGGGGATTCCCGGCCATGAACTGACAACTGGTCATTGCAGGCCGGTTATTGCTGACAACAGGTGGTAGACCCCGGCAGCAATTGCCATCGATATAGGTATTGTAATTATCCATGCCCAAAGCAGGTTGATAGTTACACCCCATCTTACAGCCGTAATCCTTTTTGTCAGGCCTACCCCCATGATTGCTCCGGTAATTGTGTGGGTTGTGCTTACAGGTATACCGAAATACTCAGTTCCGAACAGCAGCAGTGCTCCGGCCGATTCAGCAGCAACACCCTCAAACGGAGTTATCTTGGTTATCTTGGTACCCATCGTCTTGACGATCCTCCAGCCGCCCATAAGTGTTCCAAGGGAGATTGCAGTATAGCAACCCAGCACTATCCAGTGAGGTATTGAATCCATCTTGCCGTCAACCATTTCGATCCTCGCCCAGCGCGGAACGGCTGATGAATCAACTCCATGGAAATAGACCATGAGTGCAGCGGCAATGATCCCCATAACCTTCTGTGCATCATTTCCACCGTGGCCAAGGCTGAAAAGGGCTGATGAAAGGAGCTGGCCCATCTTGAACTTCTTCTCCAGCCTGAAGGGATTCGCCCTCCGGCACAGCCAGAGCAGTGAAACAGAAATGATATATGCAAACAACATCCCGATAATCGGAGCCAGAAAGATAAAGGCACCTATCTTCAAAATCACACCTGTATGCACCACATTCCATCCGGCATACGCTATTGCAGCACCGGAAAAGCCTCCCACGAGGGTGTGTGACGAACTGGAGGGAATGCCGAGGAACCATGTCGTGAGGTTCCAGATGATGGCAGCCAGAATGCCAGACAATATAACCAGAAGCGTAATAGCTGAGGTATCAACCGTTTTTGAAATGGTATCAGCCACATTGAGTTGAAAAACAAGGTACGCGAGCCAGTTGAATGATGCAGCCCATAACACCGCCTGGAATGGTGTGAGCACCTTTGTTGATACAATCGTAGCTATTGAGTTCGCCGCATCGTGAAACCCGTTTATCAGGTCAAATGCGAACGCAAGAATGATTATAATGATGAGAAGTGAAAAATCCATCTGCAGGCCGGTTACGCGATCTTTATAATCACAGAAGAAAGAATATCAGACACATCGTCGCAACGGTCAACAGCCTTCTCAAGGGCTGCCAGAATATCCTTCTTTTTAATCAGCTCAATCGCATCCTGCTCTTCCTGGAAAAGTTTTGCCAGGTATCGGTGGTTGATGTCATCGGCCTGCTCCTCAAGCTCCTGGATCCTCTGGCAATTATCTTTGTATTTCGAAAGGTTGAGCACATCGCGCAACCCGTTGAAAGCTGTGTTGATCTCAATGGAGGCCTTCCTGATGACGTCAGCCATCTCCCGGAACTCTGATGGAATTTCCATGAGATTATACAGGCGGGCCTGCTTTGATGCACCGTGGATCAGGTCAAGCACAGAGTCCGTGGCATGGGTCAGTTCAAAAATATCCTCCCTGTCAAAGGGTGTGATAAAGGTGCCGCTCAGGGCATTGTAAAGGTTTCTGGCTATCTGGTCTCCGACAAGCTCCGTCTCCTTTATTTTATTGCCAAGAATCTCTCTCTTCTCCGGAGAGGGCTCATTCATGAACTCCACCAGCAACTCTGCACCTATGATAAGGTTGGCTGATGCATCCTTGAAAAGTGGATAGAACCTGCCCTCCTTGGGAACCAGGAATGAAAAGAACTTGTCAAGTTTCATCAGTAAGTGTAAAATATGTTAACGCCTGCCAAATGTATATTAATGACTTCACTAATTAAAGAAGTTTTGATATAATGTTCATTAAATGTTACAAAATTGTTTCAGGCAGGATTCTGGCAACTTTCGCTATATTAGCAGATTATTTAAAAACCGGTCAAAAGGCATGAAGCTAACATTTTACGGAGCTGCAAGGGAGGTAACAGGCAGTAAGATACTTATTGAAACGGAACATGGAAAAAACCTTTTGCTTGATTGCGGCCAGTTCCAGGGCAAAGGACTTGAAACGGATGAAATGAACAGGTCGCTGGCCTTCACCCCTGCCTCTATTGACCATATTATTCTCTCACACGCTCATATAGACCATTCAGGACTGATCCCCTTTCTTTTCCGGAACGGGTTTACAGGCTCGGTGGTATGTACCACCGCAACCCGCGACCTCTGCTCCATAATGCTTGCTGACTCTGGCAAGATACAGGAACATGATACCATTACATTCAATAAGAAGAGGGCCAGGAAAGGACTTCCGCCAGTGAAGCCTCTCTATACCCAGGCTGATGCCGTGGCTTCAATGAAGCTCTTCATAAGCGTGGCCTATGACCGGAAGTTCCGGATAGATGAATTCACCACTGTGAGATTCACAAATACCGGACATATGCTGGGAAGCGGGGTAATCACACTGGAACTGAAAGAAAAAGATGGCATCAAACGACTTGCTTACACAGGTGATATCGGAAGACCGGTAAACAGGATACTTAAAAGCCCGGAACCATTCCCGCAGGCTGACTTCCTTATTACTGAATCAACTTATGGAGACAGGCTGCATCCCACACTGACCGAGTCAGACGAGGAGCTTTACCGGGTAGTCCACCATACCTGCGTTGAGAAACGGGGCAAACTCATCATTCCTGCCTTCAGCGTGGGGCGTACCCAGGAGATAGTATATTCATTCAATAATCTTTACAATGCAGGCCGACTGCCAAAGGTCGATATCTATGTTGACAGCCCCCTCTCGGTCAACGCAACGAACATCTTCCGGATGCACCCCGACTGCTTCAATGACAATGTAAGGGAACTGATGCTTTCCGATCCTGATCCCTTCGGCTTTAATACATTGTTCTACAACACATCGGTTGAAGGTTCCAAAAGCCTTAACGAGATCAGGGGCCCGGTAATAATAATCTCCTCATCCGGAATGATGGAAGCAGGGCGTGTCAAGCACCACCTGGCAAACAGCATCAGCAACCCCGCCAATACGGTGCTGATCGTTGGCTATTGCGCACCTGCCACCCTCGGAGCCAGAATTGCCAAAGGGGCAACTGAAGTCTCAATTCACGGAAACAAATACCCTGTAAGGGCTGACATCGAAAAGATTGAGTCTTATTCCGGTCATGGCGATTACCGGGAGATGGCTGATTACCTCTTATGCCAGGATCAGGATAAACTGAAGGATATTTTCCTTGTTCACGGAGAGTATGAGACACAGATCAGATACAGTTCATACCTTGAGTCAAAAGGCTTCAGGAACATCAATATTCCTGCTCAGGGAATGTCATATACAATCTGATTATTACACCATCTTTTTGAATACTCGGTTCTATTTCTATTTTTGCACAAAAAAAAAGCTAAAGTATGTTTTTATTAATGGTTGTGCTTTTTGTGCTGGGTTACCTGGCAATTGCACTTGAGCATCCGATAAAAGTTGAGAAGGCGGCCAGCGCCCTGTTGCTGGGTTCAATCCTGTGGGCTCTTTATGCCCTCTCCAGTGAACAGGTCCTTGCAATGGGATTTTCTCCTTCATGGGAGAAGCTTAAGCTTATGGGTCAGCAGATTCTGAACAACATTGCCCCTGCAATGACAGCTGACCAGTTTGCCACCTCACCGTTCCGCGAAACGGTAGAACTGGCAAGAGATTCCAACGCTTTCGTAAAGAACGAACTTGGCCAGCACCTTATAGGCATTGCCGAAATTCTTTTCTTCCTTTTTGGCGCCATGACTATAGTGGAGGTAATTGACCAGCACCAGGGATTTACCGTCATCACCAACAGGATTGCCACGAAGAGCAAGGTAAAGCTTATCTGGATCATCGGATTCATCACTTTCTTCATGTCTGCAGTTCTTGACAACCTGACAACCACTATTGTGATGGTAGCTCTGCTGAGAAAGCTTATCTCCGACAAACCCACACGCTGGCTCTTTGCAAGCATGATAGTGATAGCAGCCAATTCGGGCGGCGCATGGTCACCCATTGGCGACGTCACAACCATTATGCTCTGGATAGGCGGACAGATTACCACAGTAAACATTATCATCAAGGTAATCCTTCCGAGCCTGGTCAGCATGATAGTGCCATTGGCAATAATGTCATTTATGGTCAGAGGAGACGTAAAGCGGCCTGCCAAAATACAAGGTTCAGATGATATCACCACACCGTTTGAGCGGACCTTCATCCTTTTCCTAGGCGTCTCCATGCTGCTCTTCGTCCCCGTGTTCAAAACATTAACGCACCTCCCGCCATGGGTGGGTATGATCTTCGGACTTGGAGTGCTATGGCTTGTTTCAGAAATCATGCATCGTGACAAGGATGATGAGATACGTAAGAAACTTACTATATTCAACATTGTCAAGAAGGTTGACACCCCAACAATTTTCTTCTTCCTGGGAATACTGGCTGCGGTAGCCGCCCTTCAGAGTGCCGGCCATCTGAGCCTGTTGGCAGGTTGGCTCGACGAGAAGCTTGGTGATATCTACCTTATCAACCTGGCGATAGGCGCTATTTCAGCTGTTGTTGACAACGTTCCGCTGGTGGCCGGAGCAATGGGAATGTACGAGGTGGTCACTCCCGACATGCTTCGCATAGCTGCTGATCCGGCTTATGCAGCCTTCTTTGTGCAGGACGGACTCTTCTGGGAATTCCTTGCTTACTGTGCCGGAACCGGTGGCAGCATGCTGATTATCGGCTCCGCCGCAGGTGTTGCTGCCATGGGCCTTGAAAGAATTGACTTTATCTGGTATCTGAAGAAGATTTCATGGCTTGCTCTTGCAGGATATCTTGCAGGAGCAGGTGTTTACTGGCTTCAGGCACAGATCATGGTATGACATTGCCGTGCAATAGGATTTTGCCCCGGCGGCAAACAGAATGACAATAAAAAAGAGGCTGTCTCATATTAAAAGGGGCAGCCTCTCTTTTTTTGACAGTTGTCCTGGTTACTCAGGAAGCTTTTGGACAGGCACCTCTGAAAGGTGCCCTTTTAATTAACGGCATCAGGTAAGATTCCTTATCTATTTGTTGATCAGATCAAGGTAGCTGATTGTTCCCTCCGCAGCCTCACCCGGGCCAGCCATCGGGCACCCGGGTACAGGACAGTTGATGATCTTATGTTCCCTGCTGTCTGCCGGTTCCCATCCGAGAAGCAGATATAGGGCAAAGAATCCCAGTACATAGGCAACAATCACATGCCATCCCTTCCTTACCCAAAGAACCACATTCCGTGCCTCCTGGAACTTGTTCGTGATGGCTACCCCGGCAGATGAACCAAACCATATCATCGATCCTCCGAACCCTACGGCGTATGCCAGCATACCCCAGTCATAGTGCCCCTGTTCAAGACAGAGCTTTGTGAGCGGGATATTATCAAACACGGCTGAAAGGAACCCAAGTGCAAAGGTGGTCACCCATGAGGCATCAGGAAGCTCTTCAACCGGCATCATCGATGCGCACATTACAAGGCACAACAGAAAGACGGTACCCTTAAGCGAAGCAGGTATCTCCCCCCATGGAACAGGTCTCAGGAAGGCGCCAATAATAATTGCTATCCAGACACCCAGTGCAGGCATGTCATAGAGAATATTGGAAGTTATTGCACCTGCCAGAATAAGGAAGACACAGACTATCTTAACCCAGTCAATTCTGACACTGGCATCAGCGTCCTTTTGTATCCTCTGATGCCTGTCCTGCTGATGAGATGCAAACCAGGCGAAGAACAGCAGGGCAACAACGGCAGCCACGTAGGCATGCAGAACGTTAAAAGCAGACACACCGTCAATCCACATCATTGTGGTGGTTGTATCGCCAACTACACTTCCGCTGCCGCCTGCATTGCTTGCAGCTACAATGGCGACAATATACCCGATGTGTACCCTGTTTTTGAATACAACCAGCGCTATTGTCCCTCCTATGAGAGCAGCGGCAATATTATCGAGGAATGATGAGAGGATGAAGACAAAGACTAACAGCAGGAAAGGACCCTTCCAGTCGTCAGGAAGATACCTGGGAAGTATGTCGGGGACCCTGGATTCTTCGAATATTTTTGACAGGACTGCAAAGCCAAGGAGCAATCCGAGAAGATTCAAAATTATCCCCCACTCGCCCTGTCTCAGATCCTTATCCATGATCTGCTCAAGGAAGGGAGTGGTGCCGAACATATGCTCGCCCAGCCTGAAGGCCGGATCAAATGCAAACTTGAAGATCAGCAGAACGGTAAGGCCAGTGACTGCAACCCAGAATGTATGCCTGTGAAAGAGCGCTACTCCTACGAGGATCAGGCCAAAAATGATAAATTCAACGCGTATCGGCCCTATCTTGGGCACTGAACCATCTGAAGCAAAAATGGTTACCGGAAGAAGGAGAAGCAGCAGGAAAAGCAACACTCTTTTCCTGTTACCTGCAGCCATGGCAAGAATTAAGTTTTTCATCTTTAAAGAGTTATGCGAATTTGTTGACGGATCTGATCGGATAATATGAATTAGTCGGGGCGAAATTATAGTTATTTTCCTTTAAAGGTGTTCATTCTCCCTGCTTTTTTTAAACCTGCTGTATGTTATAAAAAGAAAGGCAGAGCTTCTCTGTCTTCTGCAACAAAAAAGAAAGGCAGCGCTCCTCTGCCTTTTGCAATAAAAAAAAGAGAGAGCTCTTCTGCCGTCCGGGAGCTTCCTGAGTGATCAGGATAACTGTCAAAAAAGAGAGACTGCCCTTTTTAATATGAGACAGCCTCTTTTACAACAAATAAAAAAAGCTGCCCCATCGGACAGCTTCTTCCCTTTTATTTCCTAGTATTTCGGCTCATGGTCCCTGTCGCGGAAATCACGGCGGGGTCTGAAAGGCTTTTTTTCTGCCTTTGGCTCAGACTTCTTCACGATGATCTGACTGCCATCGAGCTCTGAGTTGTTAAGCTTTTCGATAGCTTCATAACCGGCACGGTCATCGGCCATCTCAACGAAACCGTAACGCTTTGAAAAGCCGGTTTCACGATCCATAATAACTTTGGCGGAGATTACTTCCCCAAATTTGCTGAAAAGTTCCTGAAGGTCTTCTGCTTTGGTTACAGAACTCAACTTGGCTACAAAAATGTTCATCTGAAAACAAATTAAACTGTTAATTAAGATTTAAATTAACTGACTGAAAATGAGTGAGACACTAAACCATCTCTACACAAAATAAGACAGCTTAACACAAAGGTATTTAAATTATCCTAACATCTCCAAATTTATTTTAAAAATTGAAGTTAACAGACTGAAAGAAAATCTGCTAATACAATCGGTCAGTGGTTTACCTCAAACTTCATCCATTCCTGAAGTTTAGTCATGACCAGATTCTTCTGTTCATCAGGAAGGGTGCCGATGCGGGTACCGTGCGCCCCATCCTTCTTTACAATCTTCAGGCATTTTTTGTTATTACCCGGATCAGCGGCAGAAGCTGACCAGGGATCATTCTCACCATAGATGAAAATGAAGTTTTTAGCATCATGTTTAATAAACTCGCTGACTTTTTCCCCGAATTCATAATCATATACATAGTCCAGCCCCGGAGGAGCAGAAAACTGGAATTCAGGTTCTTCCCCGTCGCCGGCATGCCTGATGAGATCACCAAACTTGTCAAAGTCATAACCATAATACCCTATCTCAGTCATTGCCTGATAAAAGAAGGGTTCAAAATACTCCAGATCCTGGTCAGAAAAATAACGGGGAGGACTCACCGATGTCATATGTCTGAATATCTGCTCATTATTGCCTTCGAGAGGTATGGAATCACAGGAGACGTTTCCCCATTGCCAGAACGCAAACTCATATTCAAGCACTGTCATCTCATAGGCAATTTCGGGCCCTCCTACCCTCGTGAATGTCCATCCCCGACTGTCAGCCATTTCAAGGAACATGGGATAAAGGGTATCAAATTTTTCATAGGCCATTTTTTGGAACCGGAAGACCCGGTCACGGCATTCAGCTGTGCCCACGTTCTCAAAAAACGGCTCCATTCTGGAGTCTTCAGGCCCGAAGTTGAGTGGTGCCACGTATGGAACACTGACATCTACATCATCAGGGTAATAGTACCGGTGGAACATCACTGTCTGTCCTCCCTTGCTGATACCGGTGGTTGCCCACCTGCCCCTGAAAACGGGTTTAAAGAGCTCAATGATCCTGTGATGATCAGTAGCTGCCTGCCAGGTAGTCAGGTATTTCCAGTCAACCGGATCGGGTGTCGACTCCTCGAAATATCTGTGCTCAATCCTGATCAGGTTGGCATTCAGGATGGAAGCAAGCTCATTCCGGCCTCCCCGGGCGCCGTATCCCTCGGTCTCAACCACAACAGGCCTGTCAGCACCGGCATAATAAAGGAATACCTGTTGGGTAAACTGGGGACCGTCAGGATTACGGTGGTCAACCGGTTGCCGGAGGCGTATCTCCCACGCCTCACTGAATGTAGTGTCTGCCTTTATCCTGAAAAGTGTATCTGCCGGGAGGCTCGCCAGACGCTCCTCCAGGGTCATGATCTTCTTTGAGCATCCGGTGGTGAGGATGGCTGCAACCATTAAAACAAAAAGGTTAAGTCTGAACATTGGATTTACGATTTTAAATTTTCCTTTCTCAGCGGCTTAGCGGCATCGTTTTGGCTCTCAACCAGATCTGCAACTCCGGCTCAAGGTACCTGTGAAGAGACCGGTAAACCTTCTCATGGTACCCGTTCAGCCACTGAAGTTCACTGTCATCCAGGAGAGAGATGTCAATAAGTTCACGATCAATATAACAAAGTGTTACTGTCTCAAACGACAGGAAACTACCAAATTCGCTCTCTGTGTCAGTGCAGCAGACCAGAAGGTTCTCGGTCCGGAAACCATAGTGCCCCGGACGGTAAAAAGCCGGCTCATCTGAAATCACCATGCCCGGTTCCATACTGGTCTTCATGTCACCTGAAGCGCTTGTGCCTATTGTCTGTGGTCCTTCATGCACGTTCAGGAAGCTGCCCACACCGTGGCCTGTACCATGACCGTAGTTCATGTAATTATCCCACAAAGGCTTGCGGGCGAGAATGTCAAGCTGGTATCCTTTTGTGCCACGCGGGAAGCGTGCCATGGCAAGGTCAATGGTTCCCCTCAGAGCAAGCGTGAATTCCTTCTTCATCCGGGCATCAGGCTTTCCAAGAGCAACCGTTCTTGTGATATCAGTGGTCCCTCCATAATACTGCCCGCCTGAATCAAGCAGAAAAATTCCTTCCTTCTTCAGCCTGACATCAGTTTTCATGTCAGGGACGTAGTGCGGAAGGGCTGCATGTTCATTATATGCAGCAATGGTACTGAACGAGGGACCTGTGCAGCCAGTCTGCGTTGAGCGCATCTCATCAATTTTCGCGGCAGCGCTCATCTCGGTTATCTCCTCCCTTCCAACTGACTTTTCAAGCCAGAAAAAAAAGCGGGTCAGAACTACGCCGTCATCAACCATCACTTTTCTCAGGTTCTTCAGCTCAACCTCATTTTTTACCGCTTTCATGCGGGTGGGAATACTCAGGTCCTCTGCAATATCCACGCTGCGGGGAAGTGCCCTGTACAGTGCTGCCGGGGTTGACGGGGGCGAAAGCAGAACAACGGACCCCTCTTCCAGATGAGACAGAACGGAGGTCACCGTCTCATAGGGCAACAGAACAACACTGTCACTGTCAAGTGAAGCCTTTACCTCATGTGGAATTTTCTCCTCATCTGCAAAAAAGATAACCTGGCTGGGACTCACCACCGCATAAGAAAGAAGCAGCGGTGAGTACTTCACATCGTTGCCCCTGAGGTTCAATAGCCACATAATATCATCTGTTGCAGTAAGCAGCTGATAATCAACCTTCATTGTCTTCATTACCTCCCTTACCCTTTCCAGCTTCTCAAGCCTGGTCAGCCCGGCATACTTTACATCAAGTTCAAAAGCACTGTCGCCGGGCAGATCAGGACGATCTTTCCAGAGAGGAGTGATCAGGTCAGCTTTCAGGTTGAGAGTGGCACCGGAGGCTTTAAGGGATGATATCAGCAGCTTCATTATAACTACTGAGATCAGCCGGCCGTCAACGCCTACCTTCCAACCCTTACGGGCCTTTTCCTTGAGCCAGTCGATATGCTCCGGTGTATGCGGGACCTTCAGCCTTACAAGCTCAAAACCCGACCCGACCAGCTGCTCTTCAGCCTGAATGAAGTACCGGCTGTCAGTCCACAGACCAGCGAAAGTCCTGGTAATGACTACGTTCCCGGCAGAGCCGGTGAAGCCGGTCAGCCACCTGATAACCCTCCAGTGATCAGGCACATATTCTCCAAGGTGTGGATCGGCGGAGGGAATTATTAAAGCATCCAGCTTCTTTTTCCGCATCAGGGCCCGCACTGCGGCAAGCCTTTTCATGTACACACTCACAGCCATATCCGTTAGTTTGTGTTTTTACTTCCCAAAGAAAGATTTCATCCAGAAACTGTTGGTCTCATTGGTCTGGAAGGTTCTCTTGGGTCCTCCCCAGCCGTGACGTTCACCCGGATATATCATCATCTCGAAAGGCTTGTTCAGATCCTGGAGCGTGGTGATCAGCCAGACAGAGTTCTGCATATGGACGTTGTCATCCATATCGCCATGGCGGATAAGGAGCTTTCCCTTCAGTGATTCTGCATAGGTCAGAGCTGAGCCCTGCCTGTACCCTTCCGGATTGTCTTCCGGGGTATCCATGTATCGTTCGGTATATACATTGTCATACAGACGCCAGTCGGTGACTGAATAGTCTGCAATGCCATGTGTCCAGTAATCTGCGCCTGCCAGCAGGGCCATGCATGTGACATATCCGCCGTAAGAACCACCGGTGATGCCCATCCTGGAACTGTCAACCCACGGTTGCTGCCGAAGCCATTTCACGGCATCCGAATAATCCGAAATCTCCCATTTCCCCAGTGAACGATGCATGTAGTCAAGTCCCTTCTTGCC
This sequence comes from Bacteroidales bacterium, assembly GCA_009881065.1. Taxonomy (GTDB): domain Bacteria; phylum Bacteroidota; class Bacteroidia; order Bacteroidales; family VadinHA17; genus SR-FBR-E99. The sequence continues at coordinate 16,725 of WXFE01000135.1, forward strand.
GAAGACACCTGAACCGCGATGATCGACATTGATGGTCACGATTCCGTTCTCGGCATACCATCGGGGCTGAACTCCCGGCCACCTGTTTCTGATGCTTCCGGCATCCGGACCGCCGTAAATGGTGAACACGACCGGATATTTTTTTTCCGGATCGAAATTCAACGGATAAGTTATCAGTGCAGGCATGTCAAAAAGACCATCGGATGTCCTGATCTTCACAAGCTCAACCTTATGATGCTTCGAAGCATCATAGGCGGGTACCTCTTCACGATGGATATTGCGTACCACTTTCCCCTTTTTGTCAATCAGGTTTATACCCCCGGGGTCACTGATACTGCTCCATGTTTCATAGAAGTATGATCCGGCGGGCGAAACCGATGCATTGTGATACCCCTCTCCTGAAGTGACCTGCAGCAGCCCTGACCCATCAAGCCTTGCACGGAACAGGTGACCATCAAGCATATCAGGACCGGTGCCGTTGAAGTATATCTCCTTTTTGGCTTCATCAACCCTGACTATACCAGTCACCTTCCACTGGAAGTTGGTTATCTGCGATCTGAGGTTACCGTCCCATCCGTAATAATAGAGATTGTACCAGTCATTGCGGTAACTCCTTACAATAAATCCGCTGCCGTCCTTCATTATGTAGATGTCCTCGAAGAAATCAATCCAGGTGGGTCTGGTTTCATGGTAAACTTCTGTGAAATCTCCGGTATTCACATCAGCCAGAATGAACCTCATGTCATTCTGATCACGGTTGAGGACCTGAACCATAAGCTTTTTGCTGTCAGGGGTCCATGATGGCCATGCTATATACTGGTCAATGTTCTCATCAGTCCTGATCCATGTTGTTTTACCGGTTGTAAGATCAACCACCCCCATTTTAACCCTCGGGTTCGGGTCTCCGGGCTTGGGATAAGGCGTTATCTCAAGCCTTCCGTGAAGGCCGTCAGTATCTTCAAGCGCATTCAGATAATAGAGAGGAACCGGGTTGTCATCAGTATGGAGATAGGCCAGTTTACCTGCATCAGGAGACCACCAGAATGCGGCATACCTCGTGCTTCTGCCCAGAATCTCCTCCATATAAACCCAGGAAGCCCAACCGTTGTATATTTTATCGGTCGCATCAAAGGTGAGCCTTGTCTCCTTTCCAAGATCAAGATCATATACGTATAGTTCCTTGTTCTTCGTGTAAGCCAGTTTGCGGTCGCCGGGGGCAAACCTGGCGTTCATCTCCATGTCAGGGTCAGAAGTCAGCCTTTTCCCCTCACGATTAGTGAAAGAATAATACCACAGGTCATTGTCACGGACAACTACAACAGCCTGCATATCTGATGAAGAGATCATTCCGGGTCCGGGCTGAGCATCTTCAGGGAGAAGACCCCTCAGTTTTTCAATCTCGCTGGTGTAGTCAGTGACAGGAACAGATTTGCCTGTCTTGCAATCATACTGCCGGTAAACCGGCTTTTTGTCTTCTCCCATGCTCCTCAGCAGAAAGTGGGTGTCATCAATCCATTTGACAAACGTCAGCTGCGAATCACCTGCACCAGGCCTCTGACCTGACGCTGAAGCAGATATAGCCAACAACAGGGTAATCTGTAAAAAGATGCAAAACTGTTTCATGGTATAGGATTTTGAGTATAAATCATTCTTCTGAGCTAACAAATATAATAAAGTTAATTCCCGCAGGCGTGCAAGATGCCGGAGAACACAATTTATATTCAAGGGGCATTCAGGTTCATTTTCCTGTTTTCCGCAATGGGACACCTTAAAAATAATTCTGGATAATATCGTATAGTTCCTGCTACTCCTGATCCATCTTAAGCAGGTGGCTTTCTGTGTGTTTGGACTCAGGGAGGGTATTAGTTATCTGGTACATGTTATGAGTGATTTCTGCTGCCTTTTTCAGTGACAACGATAAACAGTATCAATCTCAAGGGATACTCCCTGATAACGGAAGAGGTAATTGATTGTCTTCAGCTTACTCAGCGGGAAGGCAATGCGTGAGATAACAAGATGACGAAAGAGATCCTGTGGCTTGGAGAGGTGATTTATCTCCTGTCGGGCCTTTCGGACTAAGCTATCTATTTCCTGCTGTGTGGTGGGGTAGTGTTCCAGCCGGTGTGTCTGGATACAAAGCCATAAACACCCGGACTATCCGGAGCGGGAAATGCTGCCTGAAAGCCGGCTCAGTTAGTCCGGTGCCTGTGCTTCACCGCACCCGGCTCCTCATTCGCCTTTACGATCTTCTGCTTCAGGCTCTCCTTGTAGGCGATCAGCTTCTCCATGACAGCCGGGTCACCGGTGGCAATCATCTGTGCTGCCAGGATACCTGCATTCAGCGCTCCGTCAATGGCAACAGTTGCTACAGGAATCCCGGGAGGCATCTGAACGATGGCCAGCAATGCATCCATCCCGTCAAGGGATACCTTCACAGGCACTCCGATGACCGGCACGGGAGTCATCGCCGCTATCACTCCCGGCAGATGAGCCGCCATGCCGCACCTGCAACAATCACTTTTATTCCCCTGTCCGCTGCACTGCGGGCAAACTGCTCAGCAGCCTCCGGCCTGCGGTGCGCCGAGAGCACGTAGATCTCAAAAGGGATTCCCACACTGTCAGAAAACTCCGCAGCCTTCTCCATACCCTACGCCCTGTGCCAGGTGTTCTGTGCTCATTTCCCCATGCCCATGCCCGTAGCTTTTTCTGCCCTTAACTGCACTCAGTTAAAAAAAATCATTTTTCATGCAGCGTTTCGGCAATTGGTTTCGTATTAGTTTATAAAGAGGCCATGCGAAAAGGAAGCTTTCTTTATGGAAAAAGTAAATAAAAGCAACAGGAAAGAACTTGAAATTTCATTTCTTTCGTAACTTGCTTGTTGATGTTTAGCATGACTTCTGATTGTTATTAACTGAAGTTTCGCAAGTAAGAAAAAGTTAAGAAATGTCATAAAAAGAAGCACTGGGAGTTTTCAGATATCTCTGAAAATCAGTATATTTAAAGTGACAAAACAAAAAATAACTGATCCCAA
>WXFE01000136.1 GCA_009881065.1 Bacteroidales bacterium
GAGTCTCAAAGAGAACGGTGAGTAGTAGAACGGATCTCTCCAGTAAGGATAGAAGTAATCATCACTGAAGAGGTATATCCTGTCAGCCGCGCTGCCGTAATAGTTGTATACTATTGTCTGTTCGCCGCCTGCAGCATATTCCGAATACTCATCAGCCGGCACATATTCGTCAGCGATTAGTGTATCTGCTGCATATATATTATCATAGTAGGCTTGTCCGTCATTCCTGCCCTGGACAGTGGAAGCAGTCACAGCCACTGTATTCTCTGACGGCCTGTAGTACAGGTCATCATTATAATAGGCACCTGTGAAGCGGAGTGATGAGCACGCGCTTGCTATCACAAGTATTACCGGGATTATGTAGAAAAACCTTTTCATTTCAATCTCCTTCTGGTTATCAATCCAAAATTATACAAATTCCATACCAATTTCACTCTGCTGGCCAGATATTTATCATTCGCCAAAATAAGCAAAAATTCAGCATGATGCTCCGGCATACTTTCCGGTTCACAAGATTTGTCTATTTTTACGCAATCTTTTTATAAGAATAACTATTATAAGAAATCATTACTGCGGAATGGCCAAGTTTCTGACAAACAGGGATGAAAATTACTCCCGGTGGTACAATGACCTGGTTATAAAGGCTGACATGGCTGAAAACTCGGCTGTGCGCGGTTGCATGGTCATCAAGCCGTACGGGTACGCGATATGGGAAAAGATACAATCGGAGCTTGACCGGATGTTCAAGGCTACCGGTCATGTCAACGCATATTTCCCGCTCTTTATCCCCAAATCATTCTTCAGCCGCGAGGCTGCCCATGTGGAGGGATTTGCCAAGGAGTGTGCCGTTGTAACTCATTACAGGCTCAAGAACTCACCTGACGGCAAGGGCATTGTTGTTGATCCTGACGCCCGTCTGGAGGAGGAACTCATTGTGAGACCCACATCGGAGACAATAATCTGGAATACATATAAGGACTGGATCCAGTCATACCGTGACCTGCCGCTGCTTATCAATCAGTGGGCCAATGTAGTAAGGTGGGAGATGCGGACGAGGCTTTTCCTCCGCACCACCGAATTCCTGTGGCAGGAGGGTCATACGGCCCATGCCACCAGGGAGGAAGCCGAAGAGGAGGCTATAAAGATACTGAATCTCTATACCGACTTCGTTGAGAATTACATGGGTGTACCTGTAGTCAGGGGGGTAAAGACTGAGAGCGAGAAGTTTGCCGGTGCCATTGATACCTATACAATCGAGATGCTCATGCAGGACGGCAAGGCTCTGCAGGGCGGAACAAGCCACTTCCTGGGGCAGAATTTTGCAAAGGCATTTGATGTGCAGTTTACAAACCAGGAGGGCAAACTCGATTATGTCTGGGCAACCTCATGGGGCGTAACAACCCGTCTGATAGGCGCTTTGATAATGGCTCACGCCGACAATAACGGACTGGTTCTCCCGCCGAAGCTGGCTCCTATCCAGGTTGTGATAGTTCCAATCTACAAAGGCAATGATCAGCTTGACAAGATTTCGGATATAGCCGTTGATATCAGGCAACAGCTTGAAAAGGCAGGGTTTACCGTCAAATATGACAACCGTGATACCCATAAACCCGGGTTCAAGTTTGCTGAATACGAGCTTAAGGGAGTGCCGGTGCGACTGGCGATTGGTCCCCGCGATGCGGAAGATGGCACCGTGGAGGTGGCCCGCCGTGATACCCTGACCAAGGAGACCATCAGGCGCGAAAACATCGTTACTCATGTCACCAGCCTCATGGAAGAGATCCAGCAGAACATCTTCAGAAAAGCTGTTGAATTCAGGAAAGAAAACACCTTCACGGCTGACACCTGGGAAGAATTCACGGATATCATCGAAAACAGGGGTGGTTTCGTTCTTGCACACTGGGACGGCACGGCGGAGAGTGAAGACAAAATAAAGGAACTCACCAAGGCCACCATCAGGGCAATACCATTTGACAGCAGGGAAGAAAAGGGCAAATGTATCCTTACAGGCAATCCTTCAAACCGCAGGGTATTGTTTGCAAGGGCCTACTAAACAGATACTTGACCAAGACAGGCATAGATCACCCGCGAATTGACTCCAGAGGGTGATTTATGTTTAATGGATTGGGTTTGTTTTTGTTTGAAATAAATCTGTAATTTTAGACAATTCCGCAATTGAACTGTTATGGCAGATGAGATTACACAAAGCAAGGTTCTGATAGTAGACACTCTGAAAGGAAAATCCGTGCTCAAGCAAAAGGTATTTGACAATACAGCAACAGCCTTCCTGATGATAAAGGATATTCTGAAGAATCTTGCCCGGGATGTGAACAGCACTCTGAGTGGAGTTGACCAGAGGATACGCATGGAATATACTGACAGGAGCACTTTTGATGCTCAGCTCAAGGTGGCGGCCGATCTTCTTATGTTCAGCATGCACTCAAACATTTTTCAGTTTGACCGCGAGCATCCTGCCTGGAAAACGGCATACATACAAAAGAACAGGTTCAATTCATACAGCGGCATAATAAACATATACAACTTCCTGGCAGATTCATTCAAGTATTCGAGGCTTGATGACCTTGGGTACCTTATTGCCCGGATCTTTATCAATCATGAGAACCAGTGTTTTGTTGAAGGCAAGAGGCAGATGGGTATGCTGTTCACCAATTACGGCAACGAAGCCTTCAGTCAGGAATCGCTGAAGAAGATTGTTTATACGGCCATCAATTATTCACTTGAATTTGACCTTCTGGTTCCTCCGTATGACACGGTGAAAATTGCTTCAGTAGGCCAGGCAGAATCAAAGATACAGCATTCACGGCTGATAACCGGAAAAAGACTCGGGTTCCAGTTCAACTCTGATGATATTCTGGATGACAATTCAAAGCCAAGGTGAATCCATTCACAAATAGGAGCATCACAACCCTGTTTTTTTTCTTTCTGTCACTCTTTTTTACCCTCCCCGGGCGCCCTGTTGCTGCCCAGGACACCACTGTTCCCGACACTCTTTCAAGGGCTTTCTATGACTCCCTCAGGGTAAGGGCTGAAAAACGCAGGCTGACGAGACTCCTCTATGATATGATCATTGTCACGCCGGCTCCGTCAGGGCATGCGAGGGAAGAACTGGCCAGCACCACAGCCTATGAAGCATACGAGGGAAGGAAGATACGCAACATAGAGATCATCAGGCTCGACGCCTTCGGACAGAATATAGACAATCCTGAGGAGAAGACTCCTTCACGCGCGCAGAGGTTTATGAACTCCACCTATACCAAGACCAGAAGGTTCGTGCTGAGCCAAAACCTCGTATTCAAGACGGGAGACACAATTTCATCGCTGGAGCTGTCTGACAATGAACGCCTTCTCAGACGGCTGCCTTTTATTGATGATTCCCGGATAACGGTGGTGCCGGCAGACAGCAACCAGGCTGACATTGCTGTTATTGTGCGTGAGAAATACCCTGTAGGAGCCAATCTGCGCATTGATGACATCAGGAGCGGCAAAGTGGGCATTTTTACAAGTAATTTTGTGGGACTGGGCCATGAACTGGAGATCAGTACTCCATATGACTTTAATGAGTATGATGCACCGGGAATAGGGCTCCGCTATTCCATCAACAATATTGCCCGCACCTTTTCAAGGCTGAACATGCATTTTTCTGACGGCCTGGGAACCACACACATGGGAGGTGCCTTCAGCAGGAATTTTGCAACATCCGAAACCAGGTGGGCTTGGTCAGCCTCCGTGACATTCACCCGTACCAATGATAGAATTGACACCATGGCCGTGCCGGCTCCTTTAAGGTTCACCTGGCAGGATTACTGGGCGGCAAGGTCATTCATGCTCGACAGGAGCACTGTGACAAGACTGATAATCACGGGCAGGTATATGCACAACAACGTATTCAGGAGACCAGGCATTGATGCGTTTTCTTACTACCGCATGCAGAACTACCAGTCAGTTACCGGGAGCATTGCACTCTCCTCGCAGCGATTCCTCAACACATCATTGATATACAGTTACGGTCGTACTGAGGATATACCATACGGTTATATGGCGGAACTGCTCCTGGGGCGTGAAAAGAATGAGTTCAAGTGGAGGAGCTATGCAGGAGGAACGATTGCTTACGGCAATTTTTACACCGGGGTTGGTTATCTCTACACCGGAGCCGGCATATCAGCATTTTACAATAACGGGCACACGGAGCAGGGTCTGTTTCAGGGAAGCCTGCGCTATTTCACCCCCCTGGCCAGGGTGGGGCGGTCAAGGATGCGTACTTTCATAAACCTGAACTTCTGCAGGGGTTTTAACAGATATACCGATGAATACCTCTATTTCAGGGATGATGGCCTCATCCGCGGTTTCCGCAATGATTCCCTGGGCGGCAACACCCGCATCACAGTATCGGTTGAACCGGTTCTGTTCGTCTATAAACCGGTGATTGGATTCCGGTTTGCCCTCTTTGCCTTTGCCGATGCAGGTTTATTGTCCAGGGGCCGGCAGATGGGATCAGACTATTATACCGTCGCTGCTCTCGGAGGCGGGGTCAGGATCAGGAATGACCAGCTTGTGCTTAATACCCTGCAGTTGAGAATCGCGTGGTATCCCAACTCACCTCCATGGTCAGAGAGCTCCCTGCTGACTGCCAATAGTATCATGCGTCTGAGGCCTCCGGGTTTTGAACCTGATCCTCCGGGGCTGGTTCCATACCTTTAGGCCCGGTGATTCCGAAGACCTCCTGCATCCGGGCTTTTTCACGGAACACCGCACTTTTAACATGATGATTCTTAACTTTGCAGAAAGCAGGTGGTTATGCTCAGCAGATTTCTGGAATTTTCCGAACGTGAAAAGCTCTTCACCGGGGCAGGCAGGATACTGCTTGCCGTTAGCGGCGGTATTGATTCCATGGTGATGGCATGGCTTTTCAGAGAGGCCGGCATTGAGCACTCTGTAGCACACTGCAACTTTTCACTGAGGGGAGATGAATCTGACGGTGATGAGGAGTTCGTCGCTTCATACGCCCGCATAAACAACATTCCATTCTTCAGCAAAAGGTTTGATACACTGGTATACGCCGGCACAAACAGGATCTCGGTACAGATGGCAGCAAGAGAACTGCGGTACAACTGGTTCAGGTCGCTCCTCTGCTCCGAAGGCTTTGATGCCGTGGCTGTGGCACATAACCTGAATGACAATGTGGAAACCTTCCTGATCAACCTGTCAAGGGGAACAGGCCTTCAAGGACTGACCGGCATGAGCCCGCGCACAGGAGAGATTATCAGGCCCCTGCTCTTTGCAACCAGGGATGATATTGTATCCTGTGCCACTGCCAGGGGCATAGATTTCAGAGAAGACAGGTCAAACGCCGAACTGAAGTATATTCGCAACAGGATCAGACACAAGGTTATACCAGAGCTGGGAAAGGTCAATCCCGGGATACTATCGGCAGTGGTTGATACTATGAAGAACCTCGCCTCCGCCTCGGCACTGATGGATACTTATCGTTATCAGCTTGGCAGACAATTATTCACCTCTTCGGGTGATACCACCGTGGTTGAAATCAGCAGTCTTCTGGAATTGAACCCGTTGGCGCCACACATCTTTGAACTTTTCCGCCCGTTCGGGCTTTTTCCGAAACAGACTGACGAGGTCATCTCTCTTCTTCAGGCAGGGACAGGTAAAATGGTTTACACGGCAACCCACCGGTTACTGAACGACAGGGGACGGATAATCATTTCACCCGGGAAACCGGAAGCTCCATCAGAATACCGATTCAATTCCATTGACGAGATGCGTCTGTCTGGTCTGTTTAGTGCGGTAAGGATCACAGAGCCTTCTGAAGATGCGCTGCCTGCCACGCGCCTGACCGCCTCCCTCGATCTTGACCTGGTGACTTTCCCGGTCACGGTGAGGCAATGGAAGCCGGGTGACAGGTTCATGCCACTGGGGATGAGGCAGATGAAGAAAATCAGTGATTTCCTGATAGATATGAAAGTGCCGGTGACGGAGAAGGAACAGGTTATGTTGCTTCTGTCAGGCGGTGATGTCATGTGGGTAATGAGTTACCGGATAGATAACCGGTTCAGGGTCACAGAGGAGACCGGGAAGATACTTGTTCTTACCCTTTGAACCGTCGCACCGGGCTTCAGCCAAGAGTCTCTCAGCGTTCTCTTATCCCGTTTATTCCCCTGTCAATCATCATCAGGTCAGCCAGGCCGATTGCAACGGCTGATTCCAGGATAACCGGGATGCGCCGGGCAATGCATGTATCATACCTGCCGGTTATCTCAAGGTCTGTCATCTCACCGGTTTCGGTATCAAATGTTTTCTGGGTGACACCCGTACTTGCAGCAGGTTTGACTGAGACCCTGACGATAAGGTCATTGCCGTTGGTTATTCCACCATTGATGCCGCCGGCATTATTGGTTGATGTTTTGCCCCTGGCATCAATAAACGGGTCATTATGGAGTGACCCATAGCTCCTCGACGAGGCGAATCCTGCCCCGAACTCCACCCCGTTGACTGCCGGAATCCCGAAAGCAATCATTCCCAGGAGTGACTCCACTGACATGAACGAGGGTTCCCCGAGCCCTTTCGGAACATTTTTCACCACGCACTCCACCACTCCTCCGATGGTGTCATTGGTCTCCATTGCCTTTGCAATAGCCGCCGGGATATCCGTCTCCCCTCCCGCTTCCACCAGGGTGGCTGTTATTATTGCAGGCGACACGATCTTGCGGGCGAAGTAACCGGCAGTAACGATGCCCCATGTAAGGCGGCCCGAGAAATGCCCTCCTCCGCGCATGTCGCTGAAGCCCTTATACTTGAACCCGGCTGTGAAATCAGCATGACCGGGCCGCGGTATACTGGTAAACTGCTCATAGTCGCCCGGATTGAAGTCTTTGTTTTGGGTGCAGATCACCAGCGGGGCGCCTGTAGTATAGTCATTGTAGATACCGCTTATCACCTCCGGCTCATCCGTCTCCCTGCGGGTGGTTGTTCCCGGCAGCAATCCCTTCCTCCTGGAGAGGTCTGCCATGAGCTCCTCACGCCAGTAGTGCAGACCCGCGGGGCAACCGTCAATCACCACTCCCACTGCCGGGCCGTGCGACTCCCCGAACAGTGATACCCTGAAAATTGTTCCGATCGTGTTCATTTTTCAAATAATATAATTACTGACTATGACTCTCCTTTTCGTTGTAATAATTGACAAATGTCTGTAGTTCAAAAGTTGAAATCCTTCTTATGACCGTTCTTCCGATTGATCTCAATAAAACGAAATTCACCCGGTCTGACTCACTCTTCTTGTCCCTTGAGATCATGCTGACCACATTTGCCGGCAGTTTATGGCCGGTCAGAAGACCGGCTTTCCCCAGTGTTGTCTGCAGGAGGCTGAGTTCAGAATGAGCCATTTCTCCTTTCCATACTGACAATTCCGCAGCAATGACCATTCCGTTTGCCACAGCCACTCCGTGAGGGAGCCCGTAATGTGTTTCAATTACATGGCCGAAGGTATGCCCGAAATTGAGTATCCTTCTCTTCCCTTTCTCGAACGGGTCATCTTTTGCCACTCCGGCTTTTATCCTGACAGCCCTGAGGATCAGGTCACCGGTTACCGCCATGTTTCCTGCGATGATCTGTCCGGCTGAAGCCGAAATATCAAAGAAAAGGTTCCTGTCACGAATGACTGCATACTTGAACAGCTCTCCCATTCCTGACCTCACCTCTGCCTCAGGCAGTGTTTTCAGCATTTCATGGTCACAGAGAACGAACTCCGGCTGGCGGAATGTGCCGATGGTATTCTTGTATTCTCCCAGGTTCACACCCGTCTTCCCTCCTATGCTTGCGTCCACCTGTGAGAGCAGTGTGGTGGAAACGAATGCGTGCCTCACCCCTCTCATATAAACTGAAGCCACCATGCCAGCAATATCACATACCACTCCTCCGCCAAACCCGAGGATGAATGATGAACGGTCGGCGCCTGCCTCAAGCATCCTGCTGCAGACCTCTTCCACTACCTTCAGCCTCTTGCTCTTCTCCCCCGGTTCAATTGCAATTACCTCTCCGTGAGGAAACTGTTTCCCGTACAGCTTCTTTACATTCCGGTCAGTTATAATGAAGAGCCCCTTTTTCGGGAGCAGAGTGACAACATCATCCACTGTTCCCCCGGATAAAATAAGGGATTCCCCCGCAGGGCCGTTTATTCTGATCCGCTTCATTCCGGCACAAAATAAAAAACAAAACCGGTTTTCAACATGATTTTATTCAGATAGTGGTACTTTTTCGGTAAAAAATAAAAATAGTAAATTCATCCCCTGAAACAGAAGAGCAGCGTGAAGACAGCAGAGAGATACAGCGGCATTCTGGAATGGTTTAAGACGAACATGCCACTGCCGGAGACGGAGCTGGTGTACAGTGATCCTTTTCAGCTTATTGTGGCTGTGATTCTCTCGGCGCAGTGCACTGACAAGAGGGTGAACATGATCACTCCCGCTCTTTTTGCTCGTTATCCGGATGCGTTTTCAATGGCAAAAGCAACTCAGGAAGATATATTCGGACTGATAAAGAGTTGTTCCTACCCGAACAACAAGGCGAAGCATCTCCTGGGGATGGCTGAGATGATTGTAAACCGTTTCAATGGCAAGGTTCCCTCGACTCATGAGGAACTGACCATGTTGCCCGGGGTTGGCAGAAAGACGGCTAACGTCATAGCCTCGGTGGTATGGAACAGTCCGGTCATTGCCGTTGACACGCACGTCTTCAGGGTTGCCCGTCGTCTGGGGCTGACTCCGGGGGCGAGGAACCCGCTTGAGGTTGAGCTCAGGCTGACACGTGAGATACCTGAAGAATTAAGGCCAAAGGCACATCACTGGCTGCTTCTCCACGGCCGTTATACCTGCACGGCACGAAAACCCGGATGCCAGGAGTGCGGTCTGAAGCAGTGGTGCGCATGGTATGCTTCTCAAACAGGAAAATAAGTAGACGGGGCAGTCCGTTATACATCATATATATATGAGTAAATTTGTTCAGTTGGACCGCTATTCCCCGTTTAATGTACACACATGACATCAGGATGGAAAAGAGAAAAGAGCCAGTCAATGAACCGGAACACTCCGAGGAATACCTGACCTCTCTCAGAAATCTTGCAGAAATCCCCGAGCTGGCGTTCAACAGTACGAACCAGCTGATCACTCTGAGCAACCTCGAGACTCAGAAGTACATTGAGGTCAACCAGGCTTTCCTTGACACCACAGGTTACCGGAGGGAGGAGATCATCGGCAAGACTTCCGATGACATTCAGCTTTATGTTGATCTCATTCAGAGCCGCAAGTACATGAGGCTCATCTCCAGGCTGAAGCAGGTGAGTGATCTCGAGATCAAACTACGGATGCGTTCGGGTGAGGAAAGAACGTTTCTCTTCAGTGCCCGTACTATCTTCATGGGCGATGAGATATTCCTCATTACATACTACAATGACATCAGTGTACTGAACGACGGCTTTGCACGGGCTGAGTCGGAGAAGATACTGAGGGAGATATTCGATTCCATGAGCAGCTATGCCATCATCCTCAGGAGAGAGGGTGACGACAAGCATTTCATCATCGACTTCAACTACAGGGCCGAAGATGTGGAGCAGATTGACCGCAAGGATGTCCTCGGCAAGGAGATCGGTGAAACACCTTTTGCAAGGAACGAGACATTCCTCTCGCTCCTTGAAAACCTGGAATCAAGTCATCGTCCGTACAAGACACCCGTTTCACCGGATGGCAGTGATGACTCAGGTTTCTATATCGGACTATTGCTCTCTTCAGGAGACATACTTGTTACCTGGGAGGCCGGTAAAGCACAGAAGGAAAGGGAGAGCGAAATTCTTAAACAGGGAATCGTTTTCGAGACCTTTGCCGAATTGCTCCCTGAGATGATAATGGAGATTGACGTCGAGGGGCATGTCACTTTCATGAACACCCGGGGAATGATGACACTGGGGTTTGACAACAACGATCTTGCCAACGGAATCACACTCTCGTCGCTCTTTATGCCCGAAGACCTTGAAAGGCTGATGAGTGAGCTCTCCGGCCTGACCAGTCCCGGGCAGATCACCTTTGATGAGTATGTCCTGGTAAACAAGCTGAAAAGGAGAGTGACGGTACTCTTTCACGCAGGTCCGATTATCATCAGGAACAGGGTAACCGGTTACAGGTGTGTCCTGACCGATGTAAGCAAACGCAAGGAATATGAACAGAAGCTCTCGAATGAGAAGGCTCTCCTGGAGCACCTGATTGACGCCGCTCCCGAAGCCATCGTGCTGACCGACTTTGACGGCCGCATCCTCAGGATCAACCATGGTTTTACCCGGCTCTTCGGCTATGATGCCAATGAGGCGAAGAACAGGCTGATTGATGACCTCGTTGTACCGGAGGAGCTTCGCGATGAAGCTATAAAAATTGATGAAACAGCCCTTGACACCGGAACAGGGTACCTTGAAACGATAAGGAGGGACAAGCAGGGAAACAGGATAAATGTTTCACTGATTGCCTCGTCAGTCATCTCAAACGACATGACCATCGCCTTCCTGGGTATCTACCGCGATATCTCAAAGGAGATAAAGAGCAGGCTGATGCAGGAGATTCAGTATAATATATCGACATTGGCGTTGCAGGACTCTGATATCTTTGACATCTATCCGACCATAGTAAAGGAGATAGGCAAGCTCTGGAACGTCAACAACTTCTTCATAGCACTTTACAACCGGGAAAAGGATACTCTCACTTTCCCATTCTTTGCAGATGAGCGTGACCATTTCCAGGAGACGGCTGCAAAAAACACCCTCACCGGATGGGTTATCAATAACAATAAAGCTGTGCTCCTCGATGAGAATGACATTCTCATGATAGAGAAGACCGGTGCCATCAGCCTGGTCGGGTCACCATGCAAAATCTGGATGGGCGTGCCACTCAGGATGGATGACGAAGTGATAGGAGCCATCTGCCTGCAGGACTATAAGAAGATTGATGCCTTCAACAATGAAGACCTGCAGGTGTTTGAATTCATCGCCAACCAGATTGCACTTACGTTACAGCGTCGCAAGATGCTTGACAATCTCATCACTGCCCGCAAGAGAGCCGAGGAAGCTGCTTTCTCCAAGCAGCAGTTCATGTCTACCATGAGCCATGAGATACGCACACCGCTGAATGAAGTGATTGGCATTACCAACCTGCTGTGGCAGAGTGATCCGCGTGAAGACCAGATGGACTACATTAATACCCTGCGCTTCTCTGCCAACCACCTCCTCACACTTGTAAATGATATTCTCGATTACAACAAGATGGAGGCTGGCAAGATCGTCTTTGAAAAGACCGAGTTTGACCTGACATCCATGCTTGAAGACATGAAACGGTCATACAGCCACAGGGCCCTGGAGAAGGGTATTTACTTTGCCCTGGAGAAGAGTCCTGATCTGCCGGTGACCCTAATAGGTGACCCCATCAGGCTTAACCAGATCCTTTCCAACCTGCTTTCAAACGCCATGAAATTCACATCGCACGGAGGAGTGACGTTGAAAGCTTCTTTAAAGGAGCGTCAGGAGGGCAGGGCAGTAATCGAGTTCTCGGTTGCTGATACCGGTATCGGGATACCCCGCGAGAAGCAGGATGAGATCTTTGAGAGCTATGCACAGGCGTCGTCTGACACCACCCGCAAGTATGGCGGGACAGGGCTGGGCCTTGCAATATGCAAGAGGCTGGTTGATCTCCAGGGTGGCACCATCGGCGTGACCAGCGAGCCCGACAACGGTTCGGTTTTCACCTTCTCCATTGAGTACAGCATGCCGGCTGAAGAGCCCAGAACAGCAGAGAGCGGAACCGCATCAGACAGCATGAATGCTCTTGTCGGGAAGAAGATTCTCGTTGCGGAAGACAATAAGATCAACTTCTTCGTTGCCAACAAATTCCTTGAAAGCTGGGGTGTTAAGGTTACTCATGTTGAAAACGGGGCACTGGCGCTGGAGGAGATCAAAAAACAGGATTTCGACCTCATCCTCATGGACCTCCACATGCCTGTCATGGACGGTATTGAGGCTACGAGGATCATCAGAAGTTCGGCCGACAAAAAGATAAGCCAGATACCTATTGTGGCTCTCACCGCTGCAGTGATGTCAGAGGCTCATGACAAGATAGAGGACCTGGCCATAAATGACTACGTGCTGAAGCCGTTCAAGCCCAAAGATCTTTATAACAGGATAGTGAAGAACGCAAGATAGGCGCTGCAATGGCGCCTTTTTTATTTTACCTGATACAGTATCTGGCCAGGTATTCGGTTGCTTCCTTCACTCCAAGGCTCCTTGCCTTGCGGAGGTAATAGCAGGCATCGTCACTTTTGCCGCTGTTTATGAGCGCTATCCCGAGGTTGAGGTTCACATTGCCATTCTCCGGATCCAGGTCAAGGCTCATTGTATAATCTTCGGCTGCCCTGTCCCAGGTACGCGCTGCAAGCCACGCGTCGCCACGCAGCCTGAAGGCAGAGGCCTCACCGGGATGTTTCTCAACATTGTCATTCAGGTATGGCAGCGCTTCGTATATTGCCCCCTCTTCCGCATATGTTTTTCCGATCAGCCCGAGCGCCTCGCTATTGTCAGGATCAATGGAAAGATATCTCTGCATCTCCTTCTTCGCAGCCTCCCTGTCTCCTGACCTGATCAGCATGCGTGCCCTTTTGAGCAGCAATGCAGGGTCAGCCACACGTGCCCTGATCATCCTGTCATAGATGGTTGCCGCGGCATAGGCGTTTCCCTCACCTTCACGGGCTTCAGCAAGGGTATAAAGCCATCCTGCCGGGGCATCACTGTTCCCGGTGATGGTTTCAAGGATATCTGCTGCCTCACGATATTTGCCGTTGCTCATGAGGATGCGGGCATGACAGTATTCGGTAACCGGTTTTCCCGGATATAGTGATGCCAGCCCGGCATACACCCCTGCGGCCATGTCATTGCGACCTGATTTCAGGTAATAGTCTATCTCCCAGCTTTTCCTCTCATCAGCCCTGTACCACTCCTTCTTCCATAGCGCTCTCCACTCAGGCGAGGAAGAGAGAGAGGTGAATGAGGGATCAAGCATGATCACCGGCTCACTCTTCCTGAAAGCCGACTTAAGGTGGGCTTCCAGCAATGAGACGGCACCCTTTGCGTCACCATCGGCTGCGGCACATCTCGCAAGGCCATAGAGCCCTGATCCCTGGCTAAGATTCTCCGCTCTCATGAAGTCGGCTCTTGCCTCCCTGATCATTGATGCCCTGAGGTAGATGTCACCCCTGACTGACAGGAGGTTTACATCACCATTGATTTCATCTGTTCCTGCAAGGAGTGCGGCAGCCTTTTCTGCTTCTCCCCTGTCGGCAAGGGTGATTGCCCTGAGGAGGGTTTCATAACCCGTCTGGCCTGACATAACCTGTGAGACCAGCAAAACAACCAGGCTGAAGAGTATCTTTTTCATTGCTTTCATTTTTTACCTTCAATAATACCGGGCCCTGCACCCTTTTCAGAATATATATGGATGAAACCGCTCAGGTGGAACTGTTCCAGTCCGCTGATCCTTCTCTCAAACACCTCACAGTCATAGTAATAAACACCTGTCGGCACCACCTTGCCCTTATATGTTCCGTCCCAGTTCAGTCTGGGCTCCTGGGTGCTGAACACCAGCACCCCGGCCCTGTTGAAGAGCCTGAACTCAACCTTCTCAACCAGCGCGGAGGTCTTCGCAAGCAGCCAGTCATTGAAATCGTCACCGTTGGGTGTGAAGACATTAGGTATCTCGTAGAAGTTGCAGGAGTCAACACAGATCATCGTTGACAGCGGACTCTCATTACCGATCAGGTCAAATGTTGAGATTGCATAGCAGCCTGCAACATAGTCAGGGAGTGAGTGGACATATTTTCTCACATCCCTGTCATCTATGGTTGTCAGCAGCGCAAGATCCTCCTCTGTGGTCTGTTTGTAGTAGAGTTTGTACCCTGCCACATCATCAAGACAAAGCGGATCCTCAAATGTCCACCTGACTGTATTGTAAAGACTGTCACACTGTGATGACACCGTTATTGCCGGCGTGCATGGCGGTTCATTGTCAACCGGCACGGCACATGCGCGCTGTGAGAGGTTTATCAGGTTCTTCGGTGTTCCGGCGCCCTGGTATCCTCCCCTTGAAACAACATAATAGCAATATTCGGTGCCGTTAACCAGCCCGCCGTCAGTAAAGGTCAGCTGGTTTGTCGAACCTGCCTCCTCCCATGCAGAGCCGTTGTATCTGTAAAAGTCATAGGAGGTGTTGATCCATGGCACATTCCGGGTAATCCCGAAGCGAACCTTCCTGTCGCCGGGAAGTGCGGTGAGGAAGAGCGAGGAGGCTATGCCAGGGTCACCTGTCAGGAACCTGTTTCCCGGGGCATTGTTATACAGTTCTATCCGGTACACCCAGCCCTTGTCAAGCGTATTTATCAGGGTGTCAATATAAACCGTGTCATTCAGGTCTGTTGTGGGCAGGGTATGTATCAGCTGCCATGAAGTACCTGCTATTCCTTCCGCACGGTATATAAGATATTCATAAGGACCGTTGGCGGGTATGGTATCAAGACGTGCCGGCTTCTGCCATGCGATTGTCATTGATCCGTTCACGTGATGGGTGTTCCGTACCGAGACATTTGTGATCAGGGGGATACCCGTTATCAGTGACGTGACTATCTCATTCGATGGTTTGCTCTCCGTGCCGTTCGGATAGACAGCCACGATCCTGTATGCATATTCGGTACCGGCCTCCAGGGCATCGTCAGTATCGGTAAAGCTAACGGTTCCTGCTCCTCCGGCGTATCCGACCTTTACAAATCCTGCTGACGGCGGTATGCCGTCAAAGCAGGTATCAACCTGCAGGGCGGATGCACCCTCTCGCCTGTAGATACTGAATCCTGCCACCTGGTCAGTGACATACCCTGCCCAGGAAAGCTGAACCACCTTGCCCTGCGGCACGGCTGACAGCAGTTCGGGTGAGGGGCCCAGCACCTTTATACTCATGTTGTCTATGTCAACCAGTTGCAACTCCCTGTTGGAGTCTTCCGCCTTGATGACAATATCATAAGGCTGATGCCTTACCATATTATGGCATGGCGTCCAGCTGAGCCGTGCCGTAGTATGGCCGGCGACGCTGGAGAGTGTGGTAAACTCAGCCGGACAGTCGGGGGAGGTAAAGATGCCTGAGGTTGCCATGAGAGTGATTGAATCAAGGTCAACATCGGTGGCATGTATATCAAGTGAAACCTGGCGGCCTGCTTCAATGCACAGGTCAGTAAGCTCCGATGTTACAGGAGGGTTGTTGTCCGTCTCGTAAACCTCGATCTGCATGTCACGAACCACCACACCTATCTTGATACCTGCCCGCCATTCCTGTATCTCCATGGCAACATTGTATATTCCTATTGCAGTGGGTGCATCCCAGACCAGATCACCTGAGATGGAATCAACATAGAATTTTCTTGAGGCGGGAGGCAGCGTGTAGTTCTGAATGGGTTTGCCATCCTCCCTTGTACAGACGGTGAGCTTGTATGAGAGGCTGTCGCCGTCAGGGTCAAAAGCTGCAGGGTTGTGAATGAATACCTGCCCCAGGGCAGCCTTGTCATATGGCGGATTGAGCAGCAGGGGAGTACTGTTCCTGCCAATGCCTGTGTTGACGATCAGTATGGTGGAGATGGAGAAAACAACATTTACCGAATTTGGAATATTTTCCACTCCCAGATTCCGGTTCGGGTCCTGCACCACAATCCTGTAAACCCCGGGCCCGGGATAGGTATGCTCTGCCACGTAGACATTCTTCTTGTAGTCATTCGGCAGAATCGTCTCCGAGATCCTTGCCACGTTGGTGATTGAGTTATCACCCCACTCCACGTCAAGCGACGGTCTGTCTGCCTTGCTCAGTGTATATGTGAATGTGGTTACAGTCACCTCGAAGGTAAGGTCCGATATCTGCCTGTATGTAATCTCCCCTGCCCTGTTGTGTGTGGCGGTGGCGCTGAACGTCACAGCCAGCAACAATGCCAGTGCATAAAAAATTCGCCTTTTTATCATAATAAAATTCTGATTTCTAAGGTATGACAGAACCCACATGTCTGAAATTCACATAAACAGGTGTCTGTCTGTTTGACACATGTGGGTTTCATCTGACTCTGTTTCATTTCACAAGATAACTCTTCAACGTATCGGTTACGGTGAACCTGTAGCCCTCCTCCATGCCTTCATAGCCAAAGAGGAGCATGTTGGCCTGATCTTCATAAAGCCGGATCATGATGCGGTTCATCACGGTAACATCCTTCACTCCTTTCCTGCCCTTTGCCCTCAGGGTGAAGCGGTGTTCCAGACCATCAACGCCGGCTGATATCAATTCCATGCTCACGGGTTTCCCATCCTCCATTATCATGACCCTGTCAGTAAGATATAGGAAATACCTCTCCTCCGTGCTGCCTGTTATTTCGCTGCCGTCGCTCATGCCAAGGTTCATGTCAGCCTCAAGATCATCACTCCAGACCTTGACAAAAACTGACCAGACCCTGTTCACGCCGTCATAATCTATACCTGTAAGTGAAACATGCACAGGATGGATCAGGAGCAGGAGTGTGAGCGTTATTGTCTTCATGCCGGCACGGAAATAATTGCAGCAAAAATCAAGCCATCAGCTCTTGTCTGGTGACCCCTGCCCTCTCCATGAGATAGCCAACTGTGCCCACCTCGATGAAGGAGAAGCCGGTACCTCTGGAGAAGTTTCCTGCCAGCGCCACAACTATGTCGCTCTCCTTCATGCTGAAATTCTTCAGGAGCTCCCTTACCGAGACCTGGATGAACTCATCAACTGACATTTTCTTTTCAATGAATATGGGGATTACTCCATATGACAGCATCAGCTCCCTCATGGTCCGGTGTGAGTAACAGTGCGCGATGACCGGGTTAATGCCCCTGAAAGCAGCCATGTTCCTGATGGCGGTTCCATTGATGGTATCAGCCAGTATGGCTCTGGCCTTTATTCTCACCGAGGTTTTCACAGCCACCTTTGCCAGGTATGCTGAAACCGGCCCGCTCAGGGTACCGGCTGGCATCTCGATGTACTGATCCTTCTCCTTCTCAGCCTCGGAGGCAATGCGTGTCATGGTTCTGACCGCCTCTACGGGGTACTTTCCCGCAGCAGTTTCTCCGCTCAGCATCAGGGCATCAGTCTGGCTGTAGACAGCGTTGGCCACATCACTCACCTCTGCCCTTGTGGGCCTGGGATTCTGAATCATCGAGTGCAGCATCTGCGTGGCTACTATAACAGGCTTGCGTTTCTCAATGCACCTGGCAATGATGTTACGCTGAATGCCGGGGATACGCTCAAAGGGAACCTCGATGGCGAGATCACCCCTTGCAACCATGATCCCGTAAGAGTGATCCATGATCTCCTCGAGGTTATCCACCCCCTGCTGATTCTCTATCTTGGAGATTATCTTTATTGCACTTGACCGCTGATCAAGCAGATGCTGAACCGCAAGCACATCATCCTTTGACCTGACAAAGGAATGGGCTATGAATTCAATGTCAAGCTCAACCGCCAGGTCAATGAACCCGAGGTCACGTTCACTGACAGAGGGCAGATTAATCCTTACCTGGGGAATGTTGACAGTCTTGCGTGAACCCAGAACACCGTCATTTTCTATCTTTCCAATCAGGGCATCTCCTTCTCGGCCGGTAATCTTTATCTCTATCTCACCGTCATCAATAAGTATAATGGCTCCCTCCGGGACATACTCCGCGATATCAGGGTAGTTGACATTGATGACCTCACGGGTGGTGCCGGCCGCCGAATCGCCGGCAACCCTGACTGTGTCGCCCTTGTTGAATGTCAGGGGTTCGCTGCATAAGGTTGTTCTTATCTCAGGTCCCTTGGTGTCAAGGAGTATGGCGATATGGTCAGATATGCTGCGCACGTTCGCCACGATCTTCCTTACACCGTCGGCATCAAGATGGGCAGAATTGACCCGGACAACATCCATTCCGGCCTCATGGAGCCTGCGCAGGAAAGCGGG
>WXFE01000137.1 GCA_009881065.1 Bacteroidales bacterium
GCAATAAGAATAACACATACAATGAGTGAATGATGAGGTTCAAAGCTGATCTTGTCCCATGACTTGAGTGATGTTATCCCGGTAATAGCCAGAAGTGAAAGCAGGCCAAAAAGAATGCCGTTGACAAGTGCGAAGATCCCGAAGAATTCAAGCATGTCATTCAATTTGAACCTCTTGTCTCTGTGTACCTTATCTGAAATTCTGCTGTGTGTGCGGCCGTAAAAATAATAGATCAGCAGGCCGATATCGAGCCAGGCAAGAAACCTCAGCCATGTTAGAACGGGCAGGCTGAACATCAGGTAAAAGCTGAAGAGCACACCAAGGGGTGAGATAATCCAGACAAGCGGCACCCTGAAGGAACGCTTGAGGGCCGGGTTAGTCTTCCTCAATATAAGTACACTGGCCGAAACGATGGCAAATGCGAACAGTGTTCCTATATTGGCAAGTTCCGCGGCTGTTCCGATGGGTATCATAAGGGCTATAAGACCCACTGCAATACCCGTAATAATTGTAGTGCGATAGGGTGTCCTGAAACGGGGGTGTACCTTCGAGATCTTCTCAGGAAACAGGCGGTCACGTGACATTGCGAAGAAGACCCTGGGCTGCCCCATCATCATTACGAGCAGAACGCTTGTTATCCCCATGACTGCTCCCACGGAGATGATTCCTGACGCCCAGTCCTGGTTAATGACATTAAGCGCAAAGGCAATGGGCGCAGCCAGGAACGACTGGTTGTCAGCGTAGTCCATGACGGGAATAATTCCCGTAAGAACAAGGGCAACAATTATATAGAGAGTGGAGCATATCACCAGTGACACTATGATTCCAATAGGCAGGTTACGTTGTGGATTTTTGGTTTCCTCGGCCGTGGTTGAAACAGCGTCAAATCCTATATATGAGAAGAATACTATGGCAGCACCTGTCATCACCCCGGTCCAGCCGAAAGGCATGAACGGTTTCCAGTTTTCGGGTCTGATGAAAAAGAGCCCGAGTATAATGAAGAACAGGATTACTGCCAGTTTGATGAAGACAATTATGCTGTTGACCTTTGCGCTTTCCTTTATGCCTATCACGAGCAGGGTGGTGATTATGCCAACAATTATCAGTGCAGGGAGGTTAAACGGCGGTGCGCACATCCATGCAGGAATGATTATACCCAACCCGGCAAGCAGGTTTACGAGGTAGCCTGACCAGCCTATAGCTACCGTTATTGAGCACACGGCATATTCAAGGATAAGGTCCCAGCCGATTATCCATGCCAGAAGCTCTCCCATGGTTGCGTAGGCATAAGTATATGCGCTGCCGCTGACGGGAATCATGGAGGCAAATTCGGCGTAGCACAATGCGGCAAAAACACAGGCAATTGCCGACACGCCGAATGACAGGGTTATGGCCGGTCCGGCATGGAGTGCCGCACCGACACCGGTAAGAACAAAAATGCCGGTGCCAATTATGGCTCCGATGCCCAGAAGGACCAGGTCAAATGATCCCAGTGCCCTTTTGAGCTTATGGTCACCCTCTTCGGTCTGGGCGATCAGCTCCTCAACCGATTTTTTTGCAAAGAAATTGTTGGCCATATATTTTTATTGAGTTCAGACATTCAGTTTGCTGTGCTTCCTGCCGTAGAGGAAATAGATAAGGAAGCCGATTACTGTCCATACCCCGAGGCGAAACCATGTAGATCCCGGAAGGGAAAACATCAGGTAAAAGCATCCTGCCGCACCTGCAGTACCTACAAAATAGACCACGGGCGTACGGAACGGACGGTTCATATCAGGCCTCCTTACCCTGAGGATCATTATACTTATACAGACCATGGCAAATGCAAGGAGGGTTCCGATTGATACCAGTTCACCTATGAGGTCTATCGGGAAAAGTCCCGAAATCACTGCAATTATTGATCCGACTATAATTGTTGTTATGTGTGGTGTTCTGTATTTTTTGTGTACCCTTCCCAGAACGGGAGGCAGAAGCCCGTCATTTGACATTGAGTAAAGGATCCTTGGCATGCCTGTAATCAGCACAAGGATCACAGAGCTCATCCCGGCGATGGCTCCGATCTTGATTATTGGCCTGAGCCAGAACAGACCCGGGCCTGCAGAATCTATTCCAACTGCAATCGGGTCAGGAACATTGAGATACTTGTAGTTCACCATTCCGGTAAGAACCAGAGATACGGCAATATAAAGGATTGTCACAATAATCAGTGATCCGAGAATTCCCTTTGCCATGTCACGCTGAGGATTCTTTGCCTCCTGGGCAACAGTAGAAACCGCATCAAATCCCACAAAGGCAAGGAAGATAATCCCGGCAGCCCTGAAAATGCCGCTCCAGCCAAACTCGCCATGTACGCCTGTATTTTCAGGGATGAACGGAACATAATTATCCGGATTTATATATGACAGCCCGAATCCGATGAAAAGGAGAATCACTGCGATCTTTATAACGACAATTATATTATTGAACCTGACCGATTCCTTTATTCCGAAGACGAGGACCGTTGTTATCAGGGCTACTATGAAGATGGAAGGAAGATTGATCATGGCTCCCGTGGTAATCCAGCCATCATGATAATCAAGAGGTGCATTGCATAACCCGGGGGGGATTACTATACCAAAGTCTTTCAGGAAGCTGACTACATATCCTGACCATCCCACTGCAACCAGTGAAGCTCCGAAGATATATTCGAGTACCAGGTTCCAGCCGATAAACCATGCCAGGAACTCACCGACGGTTGTGTATGCATAGGAATAAGCACTTCCCGCAATAGGGATCATGGAGGCAAACTCCGTATAACAGAGTGCCACGAACATGCAGACAATGGCAGAAATCAGAAATGATATGCTAAGGGCCGGGCCTGCATACTGGGCCGCTGCCGTACCGGTAATTACGAAAATGCCTGTACCAATAATGCATCCAATCCCTATGAAAATCAGGTTTGTTGCTGACAAAGCGCGTTTCAATCCATGCTCAGAATCTGACGCGGTGGCCATCATCTGCTGAAGTGATTTTGTTCTGAAGAGTTTATTCGCCATTCCTGTGATTAGAAGTTTCCATTTCAGTCTTGGTTTCCCTGGCCGGCCACCGGCCGCCGGTAATAAATTGGAGGAATCAGCCCTCAGGTCTCCTCAAATATATATTGAGGCTAAAAGTATAGAAATAATCCATTGTCTGCTACGGCAGGCGACAATGTTGTACAGTAGTTTTTATAAAAAAGCTGCCACATGTGTGACAGCTCTGGATTCTTTCATTGCGATTTAAGGCTCTGATCCCGGCTGGTGCCCCCATTGGGGTGCCGTTATCTTTTGCAAACGCAGGCCTCAGACCTGCCGCTGGTATCTAAAACGATGTGATCTTATCCACGTTCGTGTTGGCATACATGATCTTCAGTGCGCTGGCGCGCCGTAGCGCCTGCTTCACGTCAGTTACTATGCCCATCTTCGTATCCCGGTCAATCTTGAGAACAACCAGCATCTTGGCTTTGTCAGCCTCGTTGAGCTGTTCGCGCTCCTGCGCGATAAAATCCTGGATATCTGCCAGTTCCTTAAAACTGTCATTAAGCTGGATTTTCGGCTCTTTACCATAGAGGGCCTGAAATGACTCGAGGGGTTCACCGATATAGATGAAACTGGCGAGCGATTTTTTCTCGAGCACCTTTCCTTCGGTGGCCTCAGGGATGCGAACAGTGACCATAACATCGGTCTCGCGCATTGTGGTGACAGCCATGAAGAAGAAGAGGATCATGAAGACGATGTCAGGCAATGATGATGTGCTGATTGCCTTGATGGTTTTCTTCCCTGTCTTTACAAATCTTGCCATCCTTCTAATCTCCTATCCTTTTGGGTTCAGCTTCTGAAATAGGTACCTTGTAATAGTCGTCAACAGCAGACTTGCGGTCTTCATCCAGTCTATCATAGGGTATCCCGAACTCCTGTCTGGCAACGTCATCCCGAAGCTTGGCCCTTGCTGCAATAAGTTCGTTCTGCACCGCCAGGTAAACGCCGTATTTGGTGCCGATATCATTCTGCAATGATATAACTGCCTTGGTGACAGCCACATTGCCAAAGAAGGGGAGATAAACAACCTCTCTCTCGGGCATGGAAGGTTCATCATTTGGATTGAGGATGAAATTATGGGCAATCTCTCTCAACTGATCGAACTCGGTAAGTTGCCCTTCCACGAGTAAAAGGTTGTCTTTATTGACCTTTACTTCGAGGATGTTTCTGTCATTGATCTTATTGACATCCTGCGGAACGTTTGGATCAGGTATTGCGGGCAGCTGACGCATCAGCCCCGTGTCAGAATCCATAGTGGTGGCGGCCAGGAAGAAAATAAGAAGGAGGAACGCAATATCAGCCATTGAGCCTGCATTAATTTCCGGTACTTGTCTTCTTGCCATTTGGTCAGAAATTTACTCCGCCGCAGGGCGGACAGTTCAGTTACTTTCTAAAATAGTGTGAAATCACAGAGAATATAATGGTCAGAAAAGCTCCGGCCAGAAGAAAATAGGCAACATATAGGCCTATATCAGTCATGAACAGTGTGCCTGGTACGTTATCCTTGCCTTTGTAATGAGGCAGGTCAAGCACGGTGTTGTCAGCCAGCAGTGCAGATATACCGATTAGCACGGCAAAAACTCCCAGAGCAATGAGCAGACCCTTCAGGCCCTTAGGATTCATGACGTAGCTGCGCACTGCGAAGAAGAGAAGGGTAAGGACAGTGACCGCGAGCAGAACATATGCGTATACGATGAAAGAGTTGGTCACCTTAGGTTCCTGGTACCTTGTTCCTTCAGTGCCCGGTACAACGCCGCCTACATAAAACGAGATGGCGAAAATCACTGTAATGCCCATGAGGACCCACAGGAGGATCAATGTCAGCCTGGTTACTTTTTCAGACATATCTGGTTATTTTTGATTGTATTTGGCCAGCATATCAATGAGGGTGATAGATGAATCCTCCATCTGGTTTGATATCCCGTCGATTTTTGAAAGCAGGTAATTGTAGAATACCTGGAGAATAATAGCCACAATGAGGCCAAATACTGTGGTGATAAGGGCCACCTTAATACCACCGGCTACGATGGTTGCTGATACAGTTCCTGCCTGTTCGATGGCGTCAAATGCCTGGATCATCCCGATAACTGTTCCGAGGAACCCGAGCATGGGAGCAATAGCTATAAAGAGTGAGATCCATGAGAGGTTTTTCTCAAGCAGACCCATCTGTACGCCACCGTACGAAATGACTGATTTTTCAGCCATCTCAACGCCTTCATGTGCCCTGTCGAAGCCCTGGTAGAAGATGCTTGCCACCGGGCCGCGGGTATTGCGGCAGATTTCCTTGGCAGCATCAATACCCTCTTCATTGAGGGCTTTGTTAACCTTTGCGAGAAGCTTGTCGGTGTTGGTCGTGGCCAGGTTGAGGTAGATAATTCTTTCAATTGCAATCGCAAGACCGAAGATGAGGCAGAGAAGGATAACACCCATGAAGCCTGCGCCTCCCTCAATGAACAGTCGCTTGATCTCCTTGTGGAGGACTGCTTCTCCCTGTGCCGGAGCTGCAGCCTGGGTGTCAAGTTGCTGGGTTGTGGCAGCCTGAGTCTGCTCTGTTGTCTGTTGGTTTGTTGCAGTCTGGTCGGTTTGTGCCTTTGATGTCTGTGCAGTGCCGATTAGCAGCAGAGCTGCAAATGCCATAAATACAAGAACTCTTTTCATCATGTCAGATTATTAATAGGAATATCCTGACAAAAATATAAAAAATCGGTAACCAGACAACGGAGAATATAATTTTATAT
>WXFE01000138.1 GCA_009881065.1 Bacteroidales bacterium
TCCATGAAGGAAAAGATACTTCCCCGGACAAGGTCAATAGCCTATACCGTATTGATGATATACCTTATGCTTACAGCTGTTCTGGTAATCCTTCTCACTGCCGGCGGAATGAACCTTTTCGACAGCATCTGCCACTCATTCGGTACGGTTGCGACAGGAGGGTTTTCAACAAAGAACACCAGCATCGCCGGGTACTCCGGCTATATCCAGTACGTGCTGGGGGTATTCATGTTCCTCTCTGCTACCAGCTTCGTGGTCTTTTATTTTATTCTGAAACGCAATTTCTCCAGGGTGAAGGCCAATGAGGAGTTGTGGTTCTATATATTATTCACAACCATAGCAGTTGTGGCTGTCACACTGGTCCTCCACACAGGTACCGAAAGAAGTTTTGAGGTGGCCTTCAGGCATGCATTTTTCCAGGTTACTTCAACCATCTCAACCACCGGTTTCGCTACGACTGATTATAACGCATGGCCTCAGACTGCTC
The DNA here is from genome assembly GCA_009881065.1 of Bacteroidales bacterium. GTDB lineage: Bacteria > Bacteroidota > Bacteroidia > Bacteroidales > VadinHA17 > SR-FBR-E99. Next base: position 488 of record WXFE01000138.1, read on the forward strand.
TTGTTATGATCTTTCTCCTGATGTTTGCAGGCGGATCAACCGGTTCAACCACCGGCGGCATAAAAATGGCGCGTCATCTGATAGCACTGAAGAATCTTCGTAATGTGACCGTGAGGCTTCTGCACCCCTCTGCCGTGATACCTGTCAGGCTCAACGGCCAGGTGGTGCCTGACAACATCAACAGCCTGATGATTGTATTTATTCAGCTTTACCTGATCATCTTTATTGCAGGGACACTTATTATTTCTGTGTCAGGTATACCTGCCATTGAAGCGGCTGGCTCCTCGGTATCGGCCCTCTCATGCGTAGGGCCAAGTTTCGGTGCGTCAGGGAATATGGGAAATTATGCCCACTTCAACGCCATTGCCAGGCTGACCATGGTGATGCTGATGATTATAGGCCGTCTTGAGATATTTACGATCCTTGCCCTCTTCACCCGCACATTCTGGAAGAAATAGATGCTGACCCGGCAAATCATTTATATTCTTTTTTCTCCTGGAGAGGTGTCATAGTTTCAAAAACTCGCTTACCTTTGCAGCCAATTAAAAATTATCTCATGAATAAAGGAACTGTTAAATTTTTCAATGTATCCAAAGGTTTTGGATTCATTAAGGACGCCAGCTCATCCAAAGAGTATTTTGTTCATTCTACAGGCCTGATCGACAGGATCAAGGAGAATGATGAGGTGACATTTGACCTCCAGGAGGGCAAAAAAGGGTTAAATGCCGTTAATGTAAGACTTGCGTAGTTAACACTATAAGGTACATTTAATTACCCTGGAAGCTGTCTCAACAATTGAGGCAGCTTCTTTTTTTATATGATGTCTCCTAACAGAATTACAGATCGGTATTTTCCTGTTTTCCGCAATGGGATACCTTAAAAATAATTCTGGATAATACCGTATAGTTCCTGCTGCTCTTGATCCATCTTAAGCAGGTGGCTTTCTGTGTGTTTCGACTCAGGGAGGGTATAAGTTATCGATACATGGTATGAGTGATTTCTGCTGCCTTTTTCAGTGACAACGATAAACAGTATCAATCTCAAGGGATACTCCCTGATAACGGAAGAGGTAATCGATTGTCTTCAGCTTACTCAGCGGGAAGGCAATCCGTGAGATAACAAGATGACGAAAGAGATCCTGTGGCTTGGAGAGGTGATTTATCTCCTGCCGGGCCTTTCGGACTAAATTATCTATTTCCTGCTGTGTGGTGGCGGAACCAAAGCTCCTGACCACTTTATAACGCCCCCTTGCCTTGCTAATTATCTGAACACTAGTACTTCCAGAGCTGTTCAACTTGGTGCGGACAAACACATTTCGTTATTTCGGAACACCCCAAAATGATAATCATATATTGATTTACAATGACTTACATGGGTGTCCCGGGAAAATGCGGAAGACAGGAGGACCGGTTTTGAGGGGAATATCAGGTAGTGTTCCAGCCGGTGTGTCCGGATACACAGCCATAAGCACCCGAACTATCCGGAGCGGGAAATGCTGCCTGACAACCGGCTCAGTTAGTCCGGTGCCTGT
>WXFE01000139.1 GCA_009881065.1 Bacteroidales bacterium
AGTTCCCCGGCGGCACCTGCAAACCGGCAGGTTTGTCAAAAAAGCACCTTTGCTGAGTTTTGTACCCCAATTCCGTGTATTTTTGTATAGTTCATCAAAAAAGCAAATGAAAGAGTCTGAAGAGATAACAAAACCTGAATCGCAGCATTTCATAGAGCAGTTCATTGAGAAAGACCTGAGTGAAGGGAAGAACGATGGCCGTGTTCATACCCGCTTCCCGCCCGAGCCGAATGGTTACCTCCATATCGGGCATGCAAAGGCGATCTGCCTTGACTTCGGCATGGCCGAAAAGTATGGCGGAAAGTGTAACCTGCGGTTTGATGACACCAACCCCACCAAAGAGGAGGTGGAGTATGTTGATTCCATCAAGGAAGATATCAAGTGGCTTGGATTTACCTGGGAAGACCGGGAATACTACGCTTCGGACTATTTTGGCAAGCTGTGGAATTTTGCTGTATTGCTGATTAATCGCGGCCTCGCCTATGTGGATGACCAGAGTGCCGAGACCATCGCGGAGCAGAAGGGTACCCCTACCCAGCCCGGCACTGAAAGTCCGTACCGTAACCGCAGCATTGAGGAGAACCTCGACCTGTTCTACCGGATGAACGAGGGTGAATTTGAGGAGGGCAGCTGTGTGCTGAGAGCCAGGATTGATATGGCTTCGCCCAACCTGCACATGCGTGATCCCATTATCTACAGGATACTCAAGACCCCTCATCACCGGACCGGCACAACATGGAAGGTCTACCCGATGTATGACTTCGCCCATGGGCAGAGTGACTACTTTGAAGGCATCACCCACTCGCTATGCACCCTTGAATTCGAGGTTCACAGGCCGCTTTACGACTGGTTCATTGACCAGCTGCAAACGGATGATTACAGGCCCCGCCAGATTGAATTCAACCGCCTGAACCTGACCTATACGGTCATGAGCAAGCGTAAACTGCTCGAGCTGGTTAAGGAGGGAGTAGTCAGTGGATGGGATGATCCGCGCATGCCCACGCTGTGCGGTCTGCGCCGGAGGGGTTACACACCGGAGTCGGTCAGGCGTTTTGTTGACCTGATTGGTTACACCAAGGTGGAGGCTATCAATGATGTCTCACTCCTGGAATATGCTGTCAGGGAGGATCTGAACAAGCGTGCTCCACGGGTTTTTGGTGTGCTCAGGCCGCTGAAGGTGATCATCACCAACTACCCGGAGGGTAAGGTTGAACAGATGGAGATAGAAAACAACCCGGAGGATGTGACTCAGGGCAAACGGCTTGTTCCTTTCAGCAGGGAGATATTTATAGAGAGGGACGACTTCATGGAGAATCCCCCCAACAAGTTCTTCCGGCTGGCTCCGGGTCGTGAGGTTCGCCTGAAAGGCGCCTATATAATAAAATATACCGGTCTCCTGAAAGATAATAAGGGTGAGGTGAGTGAAGTCCACTGCACCTATGAACCGGAAACCCGTAGCGGAGGTCCCCAGTCTGACCGCAAGGTAAAGGGAACGCTTCACTGGGTGTCGGCAGAGCATGCCCTGGATGCCGAGGTCAGACTGTACGACAGGCTTTTCAACACTGAAGATCCGGCAGGACAGAAGGATGAGGATTACAGGAGTTTCCTTAATCCCGACTCCCTGGAAGTTCTTCGCGGCTGCAAGGTTGAGCCCTCGCTTGCCACAGCCAGACCGCCGGATAAATTCCAGTTCCAGAGGCTCGGGTATTTCTGTGTGGATAATGATTCAACAACCGGTAATCTTGTCTTTAACCGTACTGTTGGTCTGAAAGACACCTGGGCTAAGCTCAACAAATAGTTAACATCTGTATAGCTATGAAAACAGAAGACATAAAAAAACTAAATAGTGGTGCAGTCTCTTTCAGGAAAAAGGATTTTGAAGCACACAAAAGTCTGTTTGGTGACTTAAGCAAAACGCAAAAGCCTCATACGGTTTTTATCGGATGTTCGGATTCCCGTTTGGTTCCTTCGCTTATAACTTCCACTAATCCAGGCGAGTTATTCATAATTCGCAGCGTTGCAAACATCATCCCCCCTTATAAAAAAGGAGTTAACTATCCGGCTATCAGTTCGGCAATAGAATACGCTGTCCTCTCCCTGGGAATTAAGAATATTATTGTATGTGGACATTCAAATTGCGGAGGTTGCGGAGCTTTGTACAAAACAGAAGAGGAAATGAAGGATTTGCCTCATACCAATCTCTGGCTTGAACTATCACGTCCGGTTAAAAACAGGGTTATGCAAATGCTCCCCAATGCCACAGATGCCGAACGGGAATGGATGACTGAACAGATAAATGTAGTTCAGCAAATAAATCATTTGCTTACTTATCCCTATGTACTTGAACGTTATAACAATGACGAACTGAATATCATTGGTTGGTATTATGTGATTGAGTCGGGTGAGATTTATAACTATGATGTTGATAAGGGTTATTTTGAACTGATTGATGAAACCAATATTCAATAAGAATATCCCCAAAAGCCTGTACGTCTTTAAATCCGGTTTGTAATTTTTCCGGAATAGTTCTATATTTGCACCCCTAACTGCTCCGTGGTGTAATTGGCAACACGTCTGACTCTGGATCAGAAAAGTCCAGGTTCGAGCCCTGGCGGAGCAAC
>WXFE01000140.1 GCA_009881065.1 Bacteroidales bacterium
CGGGAGTTGATTTTCCTGATTACGAAAACAATTCAAAAGCCACTGATTTCTTCAGGGGTTCTGTGGTTCTGTCAGGTGCGTGACCAGCAGCATCACCGCTGTCTGATCAGTTATTTTGTTTTCTCTTTGAGCTGTTCAGTAATTTTTGCCTCAATTTCCCCGGCCAGTTCGGGGTTATCTTCGAGGAGTCTCTTCACGGCATCGCGTCCCTGTGCAAGCTTTGTTTCGCCGTAGGAGAACCATGAGCCGCTCTTTTTGATTATGTTGAATTCCGTTCCGAGGTCAATGATTTCACCGGTACGGGAGATGCCTTCTCCAAACATTATGTCAAACTCGGCTTTTTTGAATGGGGGAGCCAGCTTGTTCTTGACAACCTTTACCTTGACGCGGTTGCCAACGGCATCTTCACCCTCCTTGATCTGGCTGGTGCGGCGGATGTCAAGCCTTATGGAGGCATAAAATTTAAGCGCATTTCCGCCGGTAGTGGTCTCGGGATTGCCAAACACGAGCCCTATCTTTTCCCTGAGCTGGTTTATGAAGATACAGGTGGTGTTGGTTTTGTTGATGTTGGCAGTGAGCTTGCGCAGGGCCTGTGACATAAGCCTTGCCTGGAGCCCCATCTTCGAGTCGCCCATTTCTCCTTCAATCTCAGCCTTGGGTGTGAGGGCGGCAACCGAGTCAATAACTATGATGTCAATTGCTCCTGACCTGATGAGGTGATCAGTTATCTCGAGAGCCTGTTCTCCATTGTCAGGCTGTGAGATGAGCAGGTTCTCCACATCCACTCCCAGTTTCTCGGCATAAAACCTGTCGAAAGCATGCTCGGCATCAATGATTGCGGCTATACCGCCTGCCTTTTGCGCCTCGGCAATTGCATGGATGGCCAGGGTTGTCTTCCCTGACGCCTCCGGACCGTATATCTCCACGACCCTTCCGCGGGGCAGTCCGCCGATTCCCAGCGCTGCATCGAGACCAATTGACCCGGTTGAGATAACCTGCACATTATCAATGGCATGATCGCCCAGCTTCATAATGGTGCCCCGGCCAAAATCCTTTTCTATCTTGCCCAGCGTCACCTCAAGCGCCTTCAGCTTTTCCTTGTTGATTTCCTTCTTTTCCATTCACTTATTCTTTAGCAGTTAGACATTATCGTACATTTTAAAAATCTGGGCGGCGTGCTCCTTTGTGTTGACCTTTTTTATCACCTTCTCTATAATTCCCTTTTCATCAATAATAAAGGTGGTACGTATCACACCAGTCACCTTTTTTCCATACATCATTTTTTCGCCGTAGGCGCCATAGGCAGTCAGTATCTTCTTTTCAGTATCCGCTATCAGCGGGAAGGGGAGGTTGTATTTGCCTGAAAAATTCAGGTGTGATTTTTCACTGTCAGGACTGACTCCCAGCACGACGAATCCCTTCTGAAGAAGATCATTGTAATTGTCTCTAAGATTGCATGCCTCTGCTGTACACCCGGGTGTATTGTCTTTGGGATAAAAATAGAGTACTACTTTTTTGCCGAGGAAGTCACTGAGTTTCACTGTATTTCCGTTCTGGTCTGTTCCCTCGAAGTGCGGTGCCGGCATGCCTGCGGTGAGCTGAGTCATGACTTTTTGTTATTTTTGTTATAAGTGGTAAAGGTATGAAGTTATCATCTTTCACAAAAGATTTGCACCCGCGAGTTATTAACAGAGGGGTGATGCGGGTGGCAATTGCGATACCGGTCTGTCTGATGCTGTCACTATGCCCTGCATCTGCTCAGCAGGGCCGCACGAAGCCGTCAGATGGTGTTGTACAGGCAGGGAAGGTGCGGGGAAATGTGGCCGGGGTGCCGGACGAATACTTCAGGATGCTTGGTGAAGCTGCCCGGAAACAGCATGAGGCTGATTCAGCTTTACTTCTGGCCGGGAAGGCTATGCTGCAGGCCATGAGCGCCGGCGTTGATCAGAAGGAGAGGTATGAAAGGAAAGCTGTTCAGGACAGCACCCGGGCTGCTGCCCGAAGAGCAGAGGCTGACTCACTGTTGCTTGCAGTGGAAAAGGCTGCGGGACGTCCTCCTGAAAAGCCAGTGCAGGACATGAAGATCGCGGCTCATCAACTCAGCCGGTTTGATGTTTTGCCCGGACAGGCTTACACCGGGAGCAATCCGGTACCTGTAGAGCCGGTCATGCCGGGCGGACTGGTCTATACCATCCAGATAGCCGTATTCAAGAATATTGTTAATCCGTCGATCTTCAGGGGACTCACTCCTGTTTTTGGAAGGAAGAGGCAGGGGGGCGAAGCACTCTATTATTATGTGGGACTGTTTCGCAGGCTTGGTGATGCCAGGAATGCTCTTCCTAAAGCAAGGGGAGCAGGTTTCCCCGATGCATTTATCATAGCGCTTTCTGACGGCACACAGATCTCCATGGAGAAGGCTTCCCACCTTGAAAAGGAGTGGGGCTCACGTCCGCTGGATGGCGATTTTGCCGTGACCGCCGGCTCAAAGCCTGCCGAAACAGCCACAAAGCCCCCGGCCGGTGCCTCAGAACCTGTGGCACAAACTCCACAGGTGCCAATCGGTACACTCTCATTCAGGGCTGAGGTGATGCGCATCGACAAGCCTGTCAAGCCTGAAGTGGTGCAGAAGATCGAGGCGCTGGCAGGCAACCGCGGTCTTGACATGATCAAAAACAGCAAAGGTGAAACCGTGTTTCTCATTGGTAATTTTATTACATTTGAAAGCGCTGATGAGTATGTCTCGCTGCTGATACGCAATGGCTACAGTTCCGCAAGGGTTGCAGCCTATGTAGACAGACAGGAGATTCCTCTGGAAGCAGCAAGGGAATTGGTAAACTGGATGCCGGATGACCAAAAGAGCACCGAAACCGGAAAATAAAAACAGGAGCGAGGAGAATCTGAGATCTCTCATGCTTATCAATGATGATGTCAACAGCTTTGATCATGTCATCAGATCACTTGTTGATGTCTGCGGTCATGATGAGATCCAGGCAGAACAGTGCGCTGTGCTTACCCATATCAAAGGCGGTTGTGTCATCAAGATAGCTGATGTCCGAACAGTTGAGAAAATGAGAATGAAGCTCAGGGAACTGAGCCTTGATACAGTAGTTATATAATGCATTCAACATGTCTCTGGGATTGATCATATTTCTGATATTCGTAGGTCTCCTGCTCTTCGTCATAGAGTTTATGCTTATTCCAGGAGTAACAATTGCGGGCATAGGCGGCGCAATCTGTCTTGTGACAGGGATCGTAATGGCCTTTATTTCGTTTGGCACTTCAACAGGAATGATAGTACTCGGAGTAACTGCACTTGTGATGGTTGTCACAACTGTTTTGATGCTGAGGGCCAAAACCTGGAGCAAGTTTATGCTCAAGACAGCCATTGACAGCAAGGTTGATACCGTTGGCTCTGAAGAGGGAAAGGTAAAGCCCGGTGACAGGGGTACAACAGTCACCAGGCTGGCTCCGGGCGGCAAGGTTCTGGTCAACGGAGAGTATTTCGAGGCAAAATCTGTTGACCTGCTCATTGACCCGAAGCAGGAGATAGAAGTCATCAGAATAGAAGACAACAAACTGATTGTAAAACCAATAAATAATTGATTATGAGCGGAATAGGCATTTATGTAATAATCATCATCGGGGCAATAATCCTGCTCTGGATTCTTCTTTACTTTATCCCCATCGGGCTCTGGTTTCAGGCTCTTGTCTCAGGTGTGAGAATAAGCCTTCTTCAGTTGATTTTCATGCGCTGGAGGAAAGTCCCGCCGCCAATCATCGTCAGAGCAATGATCGAGGCTGACAAGGCCGGATTGAAGCTGAACAGGGATGAGTTGGAGGCCCACTATCTTGCAGGCGGACATGTAGCCCAGGTGGTGCATGCACTTGTCTCGGCCAATAAGGCGAACATAGACCTGTCGTTCAAGATGGCAACAGCTATTGACCTTGCAGGCCGTGATGTTTTTAATGCGGTACAGATGTCAGTTAACCCGAAGGTGATTGACACTCCTCCCGTGACAGCCGTTGCCCGTGACGGTATTCAGCTTATCGCCAGGGCGAGGGTTACCGTAAGGGCCAATATCAAGCAGCTTGTCGGTGGAGCAGGGGAGGAGACGGTGCTTGCCCGCGTCGGCGAGGGTATCGTGTCATCGATCGGTTCGTCGCACAGCCATAAGGAAGTGCTTGAGAATCCTGACAGGATAAG
>WXFE01000141.1 GCA_009881065.1 Bacteroidales bacterium
ATGGAGGCTGCCTCCTCGCGTCTCATCTGAGCATAGCAACCAACGACGGCAATGAAAGCGTCAGGATTGCGGTGGGCGAACTTCCTTACAGCCTGCCTGCATTTGCGGTCAGCAGTATCAGTGACGGTACATGTGTTGATTACATATATGTCAGCACGACTGTCAGCAGATACCCTCTCGAACCTGTCATCGGGCAGGGTGCGTGCAATTGTGGAAGTTTCGGCAAAATTAAGCTTGCATCCCAGTGTGTGAAACGCTACTTTCCTCTTCAAAATTAAATGGTTGCTGTTCCTGATGCAAAAATAGCAAAAAAGCCGGATCAGAGCAGTTTGCTTGCCAGTTCAGCCAGGAAGCTTCTCTCGCCTTTGACGAGGTGAACGTGGGCGAAGAGATCCAGTCCCTTCATCTTGTCAGAGAGGTAGCTTAGCCCGTTTGACCCGGAGTCAAGGTAGGGCGAGTCAATCTGCTCGATGTCACCCGTGAAGACCATTTTTGTTCCCTCGCCGGCCCTGGTGATAATTGTCTTCACCTCATGGGGAGTAAGGTTCTGGGCTTCATCAACGATGAAGAAGATGTTCGAGAGGCTGCGGCCTCTGATATATGCCAGAGGGGTGATCACCAGCTTATCATCCTTTATCATGTCATTTATGCGGATGAACTCCGGGCTCTGGGCACTGAATCTGTGCTTGATGACCGTCAGGTTGTCAAAGAGCGGTTGCATGTAGGGCTCCATCTTTTCCTTTACGTCACCAGGCAGGAAGCCCATATCGCGGTTGGCCAGCGGAACTATAGGCCTTGCAAGAAAGATCTGCTTATAGCGCTTGTGCTGGTGCAGTGCAGCTGCAAGTGCCAGGAGGGTCTTGCCTGTACCGGCCTTGCCGGTCAGGGAGATGAGCTGTATGTCAGGGTCACATAGTGCGTCGAGGGCAAAGGTCTGCTCAGCATTCCGGGGTTCAATGCCATAGGTGGTCTGCTTGAGAACCCTCTCCAGCGTCTTTGTGGCAGGATCATAATGGGCAAGGGCGCTGGAATTGCTGTTTCGCAGGATAAAATAATGATGTCCGGGCTCCGTATCCTTGATTTTGAGCTCCGAGACAGGAACCCCGTCAGCATTCTCGTAAAGCTTGTTGATCAGGTCATGATCAATGTTCTCGATTATCCTGATCCCCTTGTAGAGATCATCAAGATTGGCAACCTTGTCATTCTGGTAGTCTTCAGACCTGATACCCAGTGACTTTGCCTTCATCCTGAGATTGATGTCCTTTGTTATCAGGACAACGACTTTGTCTTTGTTTTCCTGGGTAATAAAATCGGCTATTGCCAGTATCCGGTGATCAGGGGTTCTTTCCGGGAATGATTCGGAGACCCTCTCTGAAAACTGCTTCCCGGTCTCAATGTGCAGTGTGCCCAGGTTTTGGCCAAGGGGAATATTGCCCGTCAGGAGCATGTCACCGGCTATTTTGTCAAGCTCACGCGTAAATTCCCGGGCATGGAAATTTATAATGTCATTGCCCCGCTTGAACTTGTCAAGCTCTTCCAGCACCACGATGGGAATAATAACATCATTTTCCTCAAAATTGTAGATGCATGTGAAGTCATGCAGCAGAACGTTTGTGTCAAGAATAAAAATCTTCTTTTGCTTTTTCTTTTTCGCCATAACAGATTTGGTTTAAATGGCAGCATCTCCGGCGCAGATAGTACCACAGAAACAAAGATAACGGTGCCATATGCGTGTGAAAAACGCTTTTTATAAATTTGCGAACAACCGCACAAAGGTTATCAACATGACATACCGGGAAACCATTGAATATCTCTTCAGCCTGTTGCCTGCATACCACCGTGTGGGCAAGCCCGCATACAAGGGTAACCTGGACAATACGCTTGAGCTTGACCGCTATTTTGGTCATCCGCACTCAAGGTTCCGTACGGTACACGTTGCAGGTACCAACGGGAAGGGATCAGTATCGCATATGACTGCCTCGGTGCTGCAGGAGGCCGGATACAGGACAGGTCTCTACACATCTCCCCACCTGAAAGATTTCAGGGAGAGGATAAAGATTGACGGTGAGATGATTCCGGAGGAGGAGGTGGTCAGGTTTGTTGCAGACCATGATGGAATCATAAGCAGGATAAAGCCATCATTCTTTGAGCTGACCGTTGCGCTGGCGTTTGACTACTTCGCCAGGATGAAGGTTGAGATTGCTGTCATTGAGGTTGGGATGGGAGGCAGGCTTGATTCGACCAATATTATCACACCCCTGCTGTCAGTCATAACCAATATAGGGCATGACCACATGGAGTTCCTGGGGCGTACCCTGGGGGCAGTTGCCGTGGAGAAGGCCGGGATCATCAAGGAGGGTGTGCCTGTTGTGATAGGCGAGACTCAGCCTGAGACACGGGATGTTTTTCAACAGCGCGCTGAAGCCATGCATGCGCCTGTCACCTTTGCCGATAACCGGTTCAGGTGCAGGCCGGGAAGGATTTCCCCGGACAGCTCCCTCAGGCGGTTCACTCTTTCAGGCTTTGATGGCGGTATGACCCTGAAGGGTGAAACACCGCTTGGAGGACTGGCGCAAAGGAAGAACCTGCAGACCACGGCAGCGGCTGTGGAGAGACTCTCAGCAGACCTCGGGCTCAGCCACGAACACTTCCTCAGGGGTGTGACAGGTGTGGTTCAAAACACCGGGCTGATGGGCAGGTGGCAGATACTGTCACGGTCGCCCCTGACAGTATGCGACACCGGTCATAACAGGGAAGGTCTGCAGTATGTGATGAGGCAGGTCAGGGCGACGCCGAAGGAGAAGCTTCATATGGTCATCGGTTTTGTTGATGACAAGGAGCTGGGATCGGTTCTGCCTCTGTTTCCGCATGATGCCTTGTATTATTTTACCAGGGCTTCCGTGCCCAGGGCGCTGGATGAGAATCTGCTAAAAGCTGAAGCCGGGAAGTACGGCCTGACAGGTGAAGCCTTCCGCTCCGTGCCTTTGGCTGTCGAGGCTGCCCGTACCGCTGCCGGCCAGCGTGATATGATCTTTATAGGCGGATCAACATTTGTGGTTGCTGAC
>WXFE01000142.1 GCA_009881065.1 Bacteroidales bacterium
CGATGTGGGGATGAGGGTGTTTATCTGATTACTGGCGGGAATATGAATATCTGGCCGGCACTCCCCTCGCCCGGCAGTGGGGAACTCCGACCCTCTCACATGGTCCGGCAGCGGGAGCCCGGCACTCCCCTCGCCCGGCAGCCAAACCCCGGCACTCTCTCCTTATTTCACCTTGATGGTTATAGTTGCATCCGCCAGTCCTTCCGATGAGGCGGTGAGCCTTACCATTCCCTTCTCCTTTCCTGCCTTCACCACCACAAGGCACCTGCCGTTAAAGGCTTTCCTGTAATCTGCCTTGAACGGTTCCATGCTTGTCTGGCTTCCGTTGTCAACACCTGCGATGGTGCCGGGGCCTTCGATGTGAAACCTGACCATGTTACCGGCATGAGGCACCGGATTATTCTCTTTGTCAGTAACGGTTACAGTAATGAATGAGAGGTCTGATCCGTCAGCCATTATCTCTGCCCTGTCGGGCGAAAGCTGCAGGGCAGCAGCTTCTCCGGCAGTCCGGACCTCACTTCTCATAATCTCACGCCCGTCCCTGTAACCCACGCCCAGGAGAGTGCCCTCCCTGAACGGCACCTTCCATACCAGGTTGAAATCATCACGGTTCCTGCTCTGCCGGCCAAGTGAAATACCGTTAAGGAACAGCTCCACCTCATCGCAGTTTGTGAATGCCCACACATCAACCGTCTGGCCCGGATTCCAGTTCCAGTGCGGGAAGATATGCAGCACATCCTTATCGGTCCACTCGCTCTGGTAGAACCAGTAGGCATCCTTCGGGAAGCCGGCAAGGTCAATGATACCGAAGTAAGAGCTTCGGGCAGGCCACCAATAAGGAGTAGGCTCACCGAGGTAGTCAAAGCCGGTCCATATGTACATCCCGGTGAGAAAAGCATTGTCCCTTATCAGCCTCCAACTGTCGCGGTGGGTGCTGCCCCACGGCGCCGAGCAGTTGTCATAAGCCGAGCAGGTAAGGTCAGGATTGCCATCATTGAAGGGCTGGTCCCACCGTGCAGGCCAGCGCCTGACGATCTCTGACGGCATGTCATAGCTTCCGCGGGTGGCCAGGGCCGAAGTGGTCTCCGTGCCAATGAACCTGCCTTCCGGGAATGCCTGCGGCAAGCTGGTCCACAGTGTGTCGCGGTAGTTGTAACCGATAAGGTCAAGGGCGCCTGAGGCGATGACCGGGTTATGGGGAACAGGATCATTGCATGCCGCCGTCACCGGCCTGGTGTCATCAAGGGATCTGACTATGCCTGCCAGCCCGGTGGCTATGGCCTCACCGCTGCCATCCCTCTTCCATTGCTCCATCACCTCATTACCGATGCTCCATATAAAGACCGACGGATGGTTACGGTCACGAAGCACCATCGCTTCAATATCCTTCCTGTGCCATTCATCAAAATCAAGACTGTAATCGAATTCAGTCTTCTTCACTTTCCAGATATCAAACGCCTCATCCATAACGATGAATCCCATCCTGTCACACAGGTCAAGCAGCTCCGGTGCAGGGGGATTATGGGCGGTGCGGATGCCGTTGCATCCCATCTCCTTCAATAACTCAAGTTGTCTTTCCAAAGCACGGGTATTGACCGCTGCCCCGAGACAGCCCAGGTCATGATGATTGCATACTCCGCGGATTACCACAGGCTCTCCGTTAAGGATAAAACCCTTCTCGCGGTCGAACTCAAATGACCTTATACCCGTAACAGTCTCATATCTGTCAGCAAGAAGCTGGCCTGAGCGTATGATGGTTACCACCCTGTACAGTTGCGGATTGTCAACTGACCATAGACGAGGACTCCTGACTGTAAGTTCCTGTGTCACGGTGGTACCTGAAACGGGAACCTCCACCTGGTCTGTCTCCGTTCTGACAACGCGTTTGTTGGAAGAGTCATACACTGTGGTCTCCAGCCTTATCAGAGCCTTTGAGCCGGTGCTGTTTTTTATCTGTGTGGTCACCCTGATGAGGGCAGATTCACTGCTGACCTCCGGGGTGGTGACAAATGTACCCCAGTGGTCAACGGCAATCTTTTCAGTGGTTGTCAGCCAGACATTGCGGTAGATGCCTGAGCCTGAATACCACCTCGAGTTTGGCTGTGCGGAGTTGTCTGCCCTGACGGCAATCACGTTATCCACCTCACCATAATTAAGCCATGGGGTGAGGTCATACCTGAACGAGCTGTAGCCGTATGGCCGCCTGCCGAGATAGTTTCCGTTGATCCATACCTCGCTGTTGCGATAGACGCCGTCGAAGGAGATGTAAATCATATGCCCCTTGTCTGCGGCGTTTACCCTGAATGTCTTGCGGTACCAGCCCACTCCTCCCGGCAGAGCACCCCCTCCGGGAGTGGCCGGATTCGTTTCACTGAATTCACCATCGATGCTCCAGTCATGCGGGAGATCAAGTGTTCTCCAGCTGCTGTCGTCAAAACCGGGCCGAGATGCTTCATCAGGTGCAGCCAGGACAAATTTCCATCCTTCGTTGAAACTGACATGGGTACGAGGCACAGGCTGTGAACACCCCTGCAGCAAGACGACTATTCCGACTGCAACAAGCAATCCTGACGTTTTTGTTCTTCCCTCCATAACAGTAATGTTTTAATTCAATCCCAGCTTTGCCCTGATCCACTCCATTCTTGCGCGGGAGAAGTCGTCAGGCAGGCCGTGTCCGGCATACGGATAGACTATATATTTCTTTTCAGAGGTGACCAGGTTATAAGCCGCGAAATTGATATGAGGCGGGCAAACTTCATCCATGAGTCCTGCTCCCATAATCAGGGGAGCCTTTATCATCGGGGCCAGGTTTTTTATGTCAAAATAACTGAGCGTATGGTAAACCTGATTCCATGTCAGTGCCTTTTTGTTTTCAACGAGATCGATGAACTCATTGCCAGGCCAGTTTGCAACTATGAAATAATCCCTGAAGTCAGAGAGGAACGGCACCTGTGGTGCACATACCGCTATCCGGTCATTGGCCAGCGCTGCAGTAGCGAAGGTAAGGGCGCCTCCCTGGCTTGCCCCTTCAACTGCAATGCGTGAAGCATCAACCTCGGGTCTCGAGCAGAGGAAGTCAATACCTCTGACGCAATCCATGTAGGCTCCCCTGTAGATGTACTTCTCCTTGTCTTCAAGGTTGCTCAGAATATATCCGGGAAAACCAGGGTTCACATCATCCCTGCTGTTGCCGTGCCCCCTGATATTCAGACCGAACCCGATTATATCATCACCATAGTCGACATACGAAGGAAGTTCCGCCGAGCTGTAACCCGGCAGCTGCATTATTGCAGGATAGCGACCGGGTTTTACAGGCACACGGTACCAGCCCCTTATGAGGGCATTGCCCAGCGAACGCATCTCAACCAGGTAGACATCATGCTTCTCCGTGCAGAGACTGTCAATCCTGATCAGGTTGTACCGGGGGTCAACAGTGGCAAGTTCCGCCTTGGCCCTTTGCCAGAATTCCGTAAAATCAGGCTGGGGGTCTGCCGGCGATACTATCTTTTCCGGTTCATAACCTAAATTGAAGTTGTACTTCTTATTGCCCATCTTGCTCTCCAGTGCAAGCGTTGCCTTATAGAACCCCGGCTTCAGATTTTCTACCAGGAACGGGAAACTACCCGTGCTCATCTTTTTCACTGCCACCTCGCGGTAACCGTCATACACCTGATCACCGAAGTCAGTGACGATCTCAAGGGTCAGAGCGCCCCTGTACATCTTCCTGAACTCACTCTTAACTGTGGCCAGAATCTCCACGTCGGGCGATCCCTTCAGGATCATATCCTCCTGTGCTGCCACGGCACCAAGGGTGAGCAGGTCAGGATTGCCCCTGTTGGTCAGCTCAACCGGACCGCCATAGAGGCCTCCGTCGCCACCGGCGTCATAAACACGGACAGCAATGGTGTTCTTTCCTCCCCAGTTTACGTAGTCAGGAGGAATCAGGTATGAGCGTGGCACATCATAGGCTCCGGAATAGTCAGGGGGCATCTTGCCTGTTGCCCCTACCTTATGGCCATTGAAAAAGGTCTCGTCAGCATCATCTATCTTCCCCAGGTTAAGGATCAGCCCGTCATACTTCTGTGCATTCTTTTTCATCGAGACCGGGACAACCACCTTCACCCTGTACCAGGCGAACCCGTCATAACCCGCGAAGCCCTGCTTCTCCCATACAGTCAGCGGGGAGATATCATGCCACCAGTATTCGTTCTTTGCCGAGTCAATATACTCAGGTTTGTCACCCGTAAGGAATTTCCACTCAGCAGGCACTATACTCTGTGCCCCGGCAGTTGCTGCCAACAACAGCATTGCCATTATGACAGTGATAACTTTCTTCATTCCCACAATCATTTATATATATTGTTTCTGTTATGCCCTGACTTCAGGAATTACCCGAACCTTACCAAAAAGAGTGATCTGAGCAGAACGCTGCAAGTTATACCTCAACCTCAGGAATTACTCAAACCTGACCTTTATTTCCTCCCCTGAATACTTAACCGATTTGTCGGGGGGCCGCCCGAAGTCAAGCTTCACGGCCCTATTCTCAGATACCATTATGACATTTATGGTTCGCTCATGGAGCATTCCCCGGTATTCCCCTTCCCTTTTCCCGATGGTCAGGGTACGTTCAGCCTCGTTCCAGGTAAGGGGTATGAGGGTATATGCTCCATCCTCATAATTATAGTTGTCGCCCTCATCTTCATACAGCTCAAAGGCACCGTCAGCGCCGGCATAGACCCATAATGTAAGGGGATCAGCCTCCTTCTCCCCGGTATACTGGATGTCTGGTCCTGTCGGGATGAGTGAGCCTTCCCTGGCGAACAGAGGCATCCACTCATAGGGAGCATCTGCCTCAATAACTGTCCCTCCGGCGTAATGCCTTCCGGTGCGCACGTCATACCAGCCATACGCCGAGGGCAGATATACATTACGCGACCGTGCCTTGTATTCCGTAACAGGATTAACCATAAGCGAAGGGCCGAACATATACTGATCGGCGATGTCAAACACCTCAGTGTCAAGGCTGAAATCCATCGTCAGCCCTCTCATGATAGTGTAATCATTGAGCCATGCCTGTCCGGCGAGCGAGTAAATATAGGGCATAAGCCTGTATCTCAGCCGGTTATACTCAACCATTGTCTTATAGGCTATATGGTTATCGGGAGCGGTGTTATAGATCTCCCTGAATGGGAACTCGCCGTGTGAGCGGAAGAGCGGAACAAACGCCCCGTACTGGTGCCACCGGGTCATCAGCTCGCGCCATTCGTCAAGGTCGGCCGGGGATGGATTATGATAACGGCTTTCCACGGAGAAGCCTCCGATGTCCATGGTCCACCAGGGGATGCCTGACATCGACATGTTCAGTCCGCAGGGTATCTGCGCTGCCATGTCATGCCACCTTGCAGCTATGTCACCGCTCCAGTTGGCTGCGGAGTAGCGCTGCAGGCCTGCGAAGGCCGAACGGGTGAGGATGAAAACCCTGTTCTCCGGGTCAGTGGCCCGCTGTCCCTCATAGACACCCTGAGCCTGCACAAGCGAATAGGCATTGAAGTACCTGTCAGCCGAGCCAAGCGCTGTCGGATTCATCATAGCCTTGCGCTCCTCCATAGGGAGGTTTGATGTGATATCCGGCTCTGTGGCGTCAAGCCACCAGGCATCTATGCCCCTGCTGTATAGTGCAATGTTGATCTGATTCCAGAATGCAGTCCGTGCATCGGCATTGAATGCATCATAAAAGGTGGAGAGATACCCGATCCAGTCCCTGCGCTCCATCTCAACGTTACGCATATAGAGATAACCCTTGCTCTTCATGGCCTCATAGTTTTCTGTGCCGACGTAGTATTTCGGCCAGACGGAGATCATGATTCTTGCGTTCAGGTCATCATGCAGCGTCCGGATCATGCCATCAGGATCAGGGAACCGGGTTACATCAAACTGGTGATCACCCCATTTGTCTGCCGGCCAGTATTGCCAGTCGAGTACTATATTGTCAAAAGGTATGTTTCTCTTCCTGTACTCCCTGACAACATCAAGCAACTCCTCCTGGTTTGTGTAGCGCTGACGGCTCTGCCAGAATCCCATAGCCCATTCAGGCATCACAGGGGCTTTCCCGGTAACGGTGCGATAACCACTGATAACCTCATCCATGTTTTCGCCACTGATGAAATAGTAGTCGATCTGGTCAGCCACCTCTGACCAGAACGAAATGCGCTGCTGTTCATCATCATCCAGGGGAGTGAGATACCTGAGGGCTATGTATGACTCGCCCCCGTCAGGAATCCACTCTATCTTCAGGGGATAACGCCGGCCCTGTTCAAGGTTCAGGGTGAAATAGCTGGCTGAAGCGTTCCAGCACTGACGCCAGCGGTCAAAAAGCAGCCTGCCGTCAATCCAGAGCCTGGCATAACCTGCCGAGTTGAACATGAACTTGAATACCCCTGTTGTGTCGGTCTCAAACGCCCCCTCCCAGGTTACCTTTCCCTCTCCGGGGTTAAACCCTTCAGGAAATCCGGCAAGGTCAGGTATGAACTGGTAGCTTATCTCCCTTTCATTCCGGGTGGTAAATACCTGTTTCCCTGTCTTCCGGTCAGCATACGTCGCTGTCAGACCGTTCTCAGCACCCTGACTGTCATATAGTTTCAGGGAGGAGAGTTCGTTCCAGTCGCGGATATCACCATATTTTGTTCTTGAGTTATTGTCCCAGAGGATTCCGTAGTTGCGGTTAGAGATAATGAATGGCACCACTGCCAGTGTGTTGTATTGAAAGAGATCAGCATCTTTCCCCTTCAGGTTCATGAAAGAGGTCTGGTTGGCTCCCAGTCCGTAGATGGCTTCATCGGGATAAGACTCAAACTGCTGTCTGATGGTGTACCCTTTTTCACCCATTGCCATGACAGGCATGAAACTCCTTCCACCGTCTTCCTTTTCAGTGAGGAAGAGAGTTCCGTCATTATCGGTAAAAGAGACTGCTCCCGTCAGTAGTGACACCTCGGCGCTGAGCAGTGAAGTGCTGAGGGTTACATGCCCTGCACCCTTCTCGATGGTAAACTCCATATTGGCATCAGGCCGCTCCACAGCCATGAGGCTGGTTGTTTCCGGAAACTCACCGAAAGGAACTGAAGAAACCCGTATTATCCTTTCATTTACAACAATAAGCCTCACAGCCTGACCGGGACGGAAAG
Organism: Bacteroidales bacterium; assembly: GCA_009881065.1. Taxonomy (GTDB): domain Bacteria; phylum Bacteroidota; class Bacteroidia; order Bacteroidales; family VadinHA17; genus SR-FBR-E99. The sequence goes on from WXFE01000142.1 coordinate 7,182, forward strand.
AGTCATCGTCCAGCCGTATGATCACACCGTTATCAGTCCGTTCGTATGGTGTCATGGAGCATGACTGGAACGCCAGAGCCGCAATGAGTGCCTTTACCGGAATCAGTGCAGACAGTGATCGTCTCATTTTCATATCGGGTTACTTTTTGATTATCAATTTCCTTGTTGCAGTGTAGTTATCTCCGTATAAAGTTACAAGATAAATGCCGGAAACAATGTCAGTATCAAGGGTAATCTCATGTTTTCCACGCCCTGTCTTCATGCTCATCATAAGGTTTCCCCGAAGATCGCTGATCTCAATTCTGCTGACATGATCAGGCATGCCGGTGACGGTGAAGCTGCCTTCCGAGGGGTTAGGCCAGATTGTGACATCGTCGTCAGACCTCACCGGGTCAACGGCAGTCACCTCATTATTGATGGCAAGCTGCCTTGTGCCCGGCTCAACCAGAATATAGACGGCCGAGAGGGGAGGAAGATTTATCCTTATCTCATCGCCTATTACAACCGCATCCGCCCTGATTGTTTCATAGCTGTCAGGCCCTCCGGCCGCCAGTGTGCCGCCAGTGCTGTTGACAAACACCTTCCTTGAGAAATCGTGCCCCTCCGTGCCTGTAAGAGTATAGGTGCAGAAACGATTGCCAACGCCGTAATCCTTCAGGTTAAGGCGAACCACCCTTTGCACCTTTGTTGTATTGACAAGTGAAGCGCCCAAATGACCGGAGCTGAATGCCGTAGGTGTGATGACCACTCCGGGGGCGCCGGTGACTGTTGACCCCAGCAGCACATCACCGGTATGCCGGCGCATGTAATAGAGGTGGAAGAATGCCGGGTGAGGAGTGTAGTCCGGGATTCTGGGCGAGAGGGGATCAAGGGGATCGGCAGGTTCGTTATACGAGTACATACCGTGGTCATTGCCGTTATCCCAGCCGTTTGCAAGATCCCAGCGGCAGGCTGCACCATAACCTGTCCTGATCATCTCGCCGGTGGCAAGCACAGCCTGCATCCCGTTGGCGTGCGAGACCTGCTGCCTTGAGCCCACTGCAAAGATGTTGTATTCAGTCATCGCTACCGGCAGCTCAGGCATACCTGCTGCCGCCACCGTGCTCCTGACATGGTTTATGTAACCTTCCGTGTTTTTGTAGGAATTAAGCACCGTTGCCACGTCAGAGTCCGTGTTCCACGGGGTGTAGTAACTATGCACAACATAGAAGTCGGCTTTGTCTCCCACCTGTGCAGCCACACCGGCATTCCACGAATTGTGGGTGGTGGCAGATTCCACCATCACTACGCCGATTTTTATATCATGACCGGTCTCTGCGGCCGCAACCCTCATGGAGTCAATGAAAACCCTGCAGTGCTGTCCGTAAAGCTGAGGGGTTATGTATTCAGGCTGCCCGTCCCTGTTGAGTGAACGGTCAATCCGGTAACCGGCTTCCCAGTTGCCAAACACTTCGTTCCCTATCTCCCAGAACTTCGTCCTTCCATTGTCATATCGCACCCAGTCAGCAGCCAGATGGGCGGCCTGTGCTACCGGATCGTCGCCTGTCCCGTACCTTGCGTAGCCATAGTTGACGGTGAGCATTCCGGTAATGCCTGCCTTGCTCAGTATGCTGTAAAAGGAATCGACATGCATGGTCCAGTTCTCCGCCCTCTGACCGTACCAGGGCCAGTTGGTGTTTGACGGATCATTGAGAAGTGTCTGTGGCACATCCGGCGGTCTTGTACTCCTGTTCCAGAAGAAGGCATCGGAGGTGCTGCCTCCCGGCCCGCGCATAACTCCCTGGTCACGATTGGTGATGTTCTTCATCAGGGTGGTATTGTCAGACATGGGTCCTGTCCAAAGATTGGCATTGTCTCCGAAGAGATAAGGTGACACCAGCGTGACAGTGTCAGAGCAGTCAACGGTAATGGCTACGGTAACAGGATCGGTAACTGCAGGCACATCGGTATAGTCAGGCATGACGGCTGTCCGCGGTTTCCATCCGGCCATGAAGAAACCCTGGGGAAAGGCGCTGTAATCAGGCTCGTCACTGAGCGGATAGCTCTTCAGGTCAGGCATCTCGTCAAGAGTGACCACATAATCATGTGACATGACCTTCTGCCAGTGGGCGGGCGGATTCTTTATCCCGTCACGGATGAAAGAGCCGTACCAGGGCATGAACCAGGACCAGTGAGCCCTGTCGGATACCAGCCTGTCAGGATCAGGGACGGGTCCGTTCTCGCTCAGGGTGATGAGTTTTCTGCCGCCGAACTTTTCCTTTATTGCATTATATGTAAGCAACTGTGAGCTGAAATCGCCGTCAGCGGCATAGATGTCAGCCCCGAGGATATCCACATATTCATCACCGGGGTACCAGTCAAGGTTGTCTGGTGCGGCATCGGTTGTCCATACCCAGATAAGGTTTTTCAGGCCATGATAGTTAACCAGACGGTCAAACATGATCCGCCAGAGCGCCTTGCACGGTTCCGGCCCTTTGGCACCCCACCAGAACCACCTGCCGGAAGCTTCGTGAAGGGGCCTGAAGAGGACCGGGACTTTACTGGCGTTCAATTGCTTCAGGTAGCCGGCAATGATGTCTATATCACTCAGCATCATCTGGTATTCGGCTGATGTGGTCTCGGTGATCTTTGAGACGTCAAAAGATGTACCCGAAGTATAAAACTCTTCAGTAGCCCTTGAGGGGTCACGCCAGTGCCAGCAGATAGCCACCAGTCCGTTCTGGTTGTACCAGTTCATGGCCTCATTCACCACTACCGATTTATCATACCAGCTGTAGTTGCGGGTATGGTTCATGAAATCAAGTCCTGTCAGCGCAGGGTACCTGCCCGTCAGGGCAAACAGCCATTCAGCCTCTTCCCTGGCATTGAGGTTCATGACCCCTGAGTGAATCCTTTGCGTGAAGCTGTCCATCAGGTAGCTCCAGAGCATCCGTGTCTCAAGGTGAGGGGCCCGGGTTGAGAGCTTATACGGCAGTTGTACAGTGACCTCCGGCTCCGTACAGGGTTCAATGCGGAAATAGTCCAGCAGGAACCAGCCCCAGCTCTTTGTTATCGAGATTGTGTTGCTTCCCTCCCTGAGCCAGACCTTTCCCAGGGCAATCTCAGTGAAACCGGCCGATGCCGGGAAAGAGGCCTCTATACTGTTGCCGTTGATTGTGAGAATATTCTTTTTATCGCCGTAAGGCGCGGCGTAACCTATGTAAAGGCTGTAACCGGCTGCGGGTGACAGGTTGAATGTAACTGCCACCATGTCACCCTCATTTTCGAAAAGCCCCGTATAACCGGTGCCCGAAAAACCTGCAACCGTTGTCTGCACGGTAACAGATCCGGTCAGGATGCCATTCTCAGCTTCGTATTTCGTGCCCTGTGCGAATCCACCCATCCGGCATGCGCCAAGTAGTAATATGAATGCCAGCAGCCTGGGAGTAAATATCATTATGTAAAAAAGTTACCCTGTTATTAAAATAATTGTTCTGTATACTATTCAAATGATTGCTTATAACTGCCTGACTATCAAGATTGATCAACTTTACTAGAATTAATACTCCTATTAATTGATTATGTATCTGTCAGCAAAAACTTACCGATCTGTTATCAAATGCAAAGGGTATCTCAATTTAGTGATAAAATCCGAGATACCCTTCGCTACTGGTTAAATGGCTGACCTAATCAGTCACCACTACTTATGTTCAAACCTGATATTGTCA
>WXFE01000143.1 GCA_009881065.1 Bacteroidales bacterium
TTACCGATCTGTTATCAAATGCAAAGGGTATCTCAATTTAGTGATAAAATCCGAGATACCCTTCGCTACTGGTTAAATGGCTGACCTAATCAGTCACCACTACTTATGTTCAAACCTGATATTGTCAACATAGAGGCCGGTGAGGTCCATATCTACCCCGGTCCACAGGGTCATGCCCCAGTCTCCCGATGACGGGATCACTGCCGGAAGTGCTTCATATGTTGCCAGGTCAAATGTAATTGTAATCCAGCCTGGTGTTGACCAGCTTCCGTCACTGTTCTGAATGCCGAGATGGCCTATGTCAATATCCGTTCCGGCCAGTTTCATCGTGAACGAACCTGTTCCCGGAGCAAATGGTCTGGTAATGTTTACATCCATCTTCAGGTAGTGGTCTGCCTTGGTTACTGACGGCTTGGGCAACTGTGAGTGGTTACAGCCCCATATCCATGTCCATCCGTTAAGTGCAGGCAGCACACCGTGCATGTAGTTACCTGATATTGCTATTGCCGGGTCATTGCCAAGCTCGACGGCTCCGCCCCAGTTATCCCAGCCAAGGTCGTGACCGTCAGCTCCGACTTCAAAGTCATTGATCATGAGTGCCGGATCAACCACCGGATCAGTAGCGCCGAAGAAAATCTGCGGGAAGATGCCCTGCTCACCCTCATAGGTAAGAAGAGCGATGGTACCGTATCCACGCGTAACATTCATTGGAACATAAACTTCAATCCTGGTGTCGGTCTTGACGCCATAGGCTGTTGCAGGGACGTTTCCGGGGAATATGAGCTCCTTGACCAGAAGCAGGTTTGTACCATTGATGGTCAGTATCTTGCCGGGTTCACCGCGGAACTCGGTGTAAGATCCGAAGGTTGGCAGGTTTGCCTGCAGCGTGAAGTCAATGGCTGATACCACCCGGGTGCCGTTTTTGGTCTCGATGGTAATCTTGCCTGTTCTGGCTCCCACAGGGACTGTAACTGCCAGGGATGTTTCCGTTCTTGCCCCTATGGCGCCTTCAAGGTCACCGGTGAATATAACTTTGGTCACCAGGTCAAGATCAGTACCTGATATTGTGATGGTGGTGTTGGCCCTTGCCGAAGTGGGACTGAACGATGAGAATGCCGGAACGATCATAGTAAGATTGGGACCTGCAACCTCCTTGTCAGCCTTCGTTACGAAGGTCACAACACCGTCGACAGCATCATCGGGAACCGTCACGAGAATCTGTGTGGCTGTGCCGCCGGCCTTGATTGTTCCCTGTTTGTTTCCGCCGAAAATGACATGGTCAATAAGGTCAAGATTGGTTCCGGTCACGGTTATGTCAGCACCGTTCTTAAGCGTCACCGGGGTGACGGAGAGAGTCGGGACAACCATTACCAGGTCAGTCTCTGTACTCACCTCTACACCTGATGCCGGTACCAGTATAACCTTGCCATCCTTCGTATCAGCCGGTACAGCCAGAACAATCTGTGTTGCGTTGTGCGAGACGAAATCCCCGGCTTCAATCACTTTCCCGCCGCCGAGCCTGACTGAGAGCACCAGGTCAAGGTTGGTACCGGCAATCGTGAGATTGGTGCCGGCCTTGACAGGATTCGGAGTTACGGTTGTAAATGCAGGCAGGGTCACCGTGAGGGTTGATGCTGAGTAGACTATTATCGGCTCTTCATCACCGTTTGAAACAGCTATTTTGCCGGTCTGTGCCTCTGCCGGCACTGTCAGTTTGATCTCGGTGCGCGAGTGACTTATGAAATCATCCTCTGCTACCGTGATCCTGTCGGTGAGAATCACCTCCTTCACGAGGTTCAGGTAATCGCCCGTGATTGTCAGCTCGTCGCCTGCCTTGACTGTCGCTGGGGTGAAGCCGGCTATGGAGACAGGTTCCGAGAAACCGATCATGGTTTTTGTTGTGATATCACCGTCAGGAGTTTTCAGCACCACATAACCGGGCACGGCTTCCTGGGGTACGGTGAGTGTCAGCAGTCGGGCTTCCTTCTTTGTGAATGAAGTAATTGAGATATTTTCAGGCAGAATCACTGCCGTCACCCTGTCAAGGTTCAGCCCTATGAATTTCAGTTCAGCTCCTCTGGCAATGGGCATTGGCCCGAAGCTCTGGAGAACCACCCTGGTATCTTCCTCTTCCTTCCCCTCGCATGAGGTGAACAGTAGACCGGCGCCCACCACGCATATTGTCGCGAAGAGAAGCGCCCAATTGCGGAATTTTATTTGAATCTTATCCATTGCAATTCTTTTTTCGGTTGATGTTACTTCGGTACAACGCGTATGTTGTCTATGCAGATGTGCGGATTGCAGTCCTTGCCTGCCACACCGCCGTGCCAGACAAAGAATGTCAGACCGCTTATCATATCAGCAGTAAGCTTGTTGGCACAGACTGAGCCGTCGTTGCTGTAGATGAACTCTGAGAGCGGGTATGATACTGTCTCCCAGCCGTCAGTCTTGTAGGTACCTGTTGCCTTCCATGGATTCCAGAGGCCACGGGGCACTGAACCATCTGCAATATAGCTGTTCGTTCCCGTGACGGAATATGGAGTGAAGATCATCTGCAGAGCGCATGACTCCCATGCTTCAACAACGTTGATCTCGAACTTGATCACAGCATCCTTCAGTTCGCCGGTATAAACAGGTTCATCCGGCCTGCCGTTTGCCTGCGGCCAGAGGTTGAAGCTGAATCCGTCCTCGTTCCATGTTACACCTGTACCGCCTGCCAGTGCGCCCGAAAACCTCACATAATTTCCGGAAACTCCTGCAGGGTTTGAATTGCCCATTACTCCCGAACGCCAACCGCCGGCAGCTGTCAGGTCATCAAAGTTCAGGATGATGTTCCTGTCATCACGGAAGAAAAAGCGTGAACGGGTGGTACCGTAGAGCGATTTGACCTGTATCTGGCCGGGACCCACACCTGATGGAACAGTCACCTGAATCTCATTGATCGTAAAACTCACGATGGTTCCGGGGACATTTCCGGGGAAGAGCACCGTAAGCGGTGAAGCCGGGTCATCGACAAAGTAGTTGCCCCTGATCACTGCCGTTTCACCGTCAGCCACGTACTCGCAAACCATCCTGTCAACCTGCGGAGCGGGAACGTCAACGCCGAAACTATACTTCAGCGTATCCTTCTTGTCCATGTTGATCAGGTACATGTAATTGGTAACCGTTGACGGTATTACCTGCGGTACTGAAACGATAATCGTGGTTGGCGTGACCAGGTTGGGGTTCAGCCCTGCCTTCTGGTCATTGAACCAGACCTCGTCAACATTGCCAAGGTTCCGGCCTATTATGACTATGTTGTCACCCATGAAAGCATGGGTCACCAGTGAGTCTGACTTGGCCGGGTCTGCCTTGCGGATGTAGAAGATCTCAGGCATCGGCATATCTTCCTCATTGCCTTCGCATGCCTGGAACACCATTCCTGCGGCTCCCGTCAGGAGCAGCAGCAATAATGCCGATAATGTATTGTTAATTATCTTTTTCATCATAATACAACTTTGATATTAAAGGTATGACAGAACCCGCATCTATTGCAGATAAGCCTGTAACTTATTCTCTCCTGGAAACATGCGTGGTTCATATCATGTATCTCTATTTGGTGTAATAGGGTTGCGGATCTTCGTTGAGCAAAGGATCCTGAAGCACCTCCGATGCCGGGATCGGGAGGAACATCTTGTCTTCGGTAAATCCTGTAACACGGACAACACCTGCTACCGTTCCCCTGTTTTGTGCTTCAATGATCTGTTTGGCCTTTGCAAAACCCAGACGGGTGATGTCAAACCAGTAATCACCTTCAAAGGCGAATTCCACGCGGCGTTCCTTTATGATATCGTCAAGTGTCAGAACCTCTTTCACTGGCAAACCAGCACGGAGGCGCACCTTATTGAACGCCTCAAGTGCTGTTGCGTCATTGGTTGATGCAGCTTCACCCAGGGTAGCTTCAGCATAGATAAGAAGTATATCGGCATAGCGCAGCATCATGAAATTGATACCGGTATTCATGCCTATGACCTGCTCACCGCCATATTTCTGGCCTGGCCCTACAACATATTTTGCAATGGTTGAACGTGTTCCGTTCAGTGTGCCTCCCTGTTTAACATCCTGGATGGTATCATACCTGTAGCCATCCTTCATGAATTCATTGTAAGCAGCATCGTCAGCAGTGAATGAGCCGTCAGCCTGCGGAAGCTTCTGCGGCTTCCATTGAGGCATGGTCCAGCCATGCTCCATTATCGAGCCTGCACGTCTCTTGTCATTGGGTTCATAAGCCGTCCTGATATCCATTGACGGTCTGAAAAGTTCCCACATACTTGCTTCGTCAGTCTGAAGGCTTGAGGGACCGCGGTCAGGATTGAGCTGGTTGCCTGCTCCCCATGGGTTCATTGTGCACTGATGCTGAACCGCAAAAAGTGACTCGATATTGTTGTTGTTGGCGCTTGAGTTGAACATGGCGCGGTAATCGGGGAAGAGATCATACTGCCCTGACTCCATAACCTCCCAGGCTTTTGCCCTGGCATTGGTATAATCCTTTTGATAGAGATAGAGCTTTGCCATCATCCCCTTGGCCGAATACTTTGTCGCCCTGCCGGGGACATCCGTTTCGGGCAGGCCTGCCTCAGCAAGCTGCAACTCCTCGAGGGCGAAACGCAGAACATCGTTCTGATAATAGCGGGGGATGTTGAAATCACCTGTCAGTGCAATGGCGCCCGGGTTAGTTACGATGGGAGCATGACCCCATATGCGGGCGATGTAAAAATAGACCGTTCCCCTGAGGAAATGGCACTCGGCTATTGCAGGTTCAAGAATAGCTGCATCACCGCCGTCGGCTATCTTCTGTTCAAAAGTGGCAATCAGTGAGCTTGTCCATCCGTTGATCTTGTAAAAGGCTTTCCATGCGTCAGAAAGACGCACCGAGGTGGCCGAGACAGTTATCAGCTGAAACGGGGTGTCATCTCCGTTATAGGTTTGCTCGTTTCCCGAAAGGATTTCACCAATGCAGTCGAGGGCACGGGCTTCATATCCTGACCATGCCAGTCCTGAATAGATTGTACTCGTGGCAGCCCTCACCTCATCGGCAGTGTTGTAGTAGTTACTCACTGTAGCCCCTGAAAGCGACGGGCGGTCAGTGAATGAATCACTGCATGATGCAAGTGTTGCTGCCAGTATCAGAATGAAATATATAAATCTGTTTTTCATGATCATTTAGTTAAAGTCATTAAAACTCAACACTTACACCACCCATGTATGTGCGCGGGTTGGGGTAGTGACCTGCATCAACGTTCATCAGCCTGATGCTGTTGTTGTAAGAGCCAACTTCAGGATCATAGCCTGTATATTTGGTGAAGGTATGGAGGTTCTGGACCGTAACGAACAGTCTCAGGTTGTTCATGTTCACCCTGTTGATCACATGCTTTGGCAGCCTGTATCCGAGGGTGATATTCTGGACACGCATGTAGGAGCCGTCTTCAACATAACGATCAGACATTGCCGTATTGTTGGTGTTGGAATAGGTGAACCTGGGAAGAGCTCCGTCCTTGTTGGTTTCAGTGTAACGGTCCATGACAGCAGTCGACTGGTTGTAATAGACGTTGTTCATCCTCTCGAGCTGCCATTTCATGAAGTTGAATATCTCGGCTCCGTAGCTTCCCTGAAGGAAGATGGAGAGATCAATATTCCTGTAGCGGAAGCTGTTGGTCAGGCCGAAGGTGAAGTCAGGTATCGGACTCCCGATGAAAGTAAGGTCCTTTGAATCTATCACCTGGTCTTTATTAATGTCCTTGAATCTGACATCACCCAGCCATGTCTCATTCTGAGAAACTGCCAACCCGAACTGCGGGTAGGAGCTGGCAAGGTCAGCTTCTGTGCGGAAGAGCCCGTCAGTCACCAGCCCCCAGAAGGTTCCGACCGAATAGCCGGGAACGGTATGGGTGATCAGGTAGTTGTCATAATAGAGCTTGCCGTCTATTGATGATGACTCATTGATCAGTTTGTCAAGAACGTTTTTGTAGTGCGAGAAGATAAAGGAGGTGGTCCATGAGAAATCAGGCTTCGAGATGTTACGCGTCACCAGGCTGATGTCAATGCCGGTGTTGGTCATCTGACCGACGTTTCCTATGGGTGCCTTGAGGTCGTTCCATGCATCGCCTATACCCAGCAGGGCAGGGCCCGTGCTGAATAGAAGCATGTTGGATGTGACCTTCTTGTACAGGTCAACGGTCAGGTCTATCCTGCCCCTGATGAAACCGAAATCTATCCCTCCGTTATATGTTATTACTGATTCCCATCCGAGGTCAGGATTGGCGATACCGGCAATGAAGTTGGTTGATGCGGTGCCCACCTGTCCGAATCCCACCGGGCCTGGCCAGAAGTTGACATTTGAGGTGTAAGGCGGGTGTGGAGCTCCGCCGGGCAGGTTCTGGTTACCCACGGCACCGGCACCCAGTCTTATCTTCATGTAGTTCATCACATTGGTCCAGTTGGCGGCGAACTTCTCGTTTGTGACCGTCCATCCTACAGATGCACCCGGGAAGAAGCCCCACTTTTTGTTCGGGCCGAAGTTGGATGACTTGTCACCCCTGTAGCTGAGAGAAAGTGAGTAACGATTATCAAAGGTATAGTTGCCCCTGACGAAATATGACTCCATGGCCCAGTCGCCCTTGCCGCCGGTGAGGTCCCATGTCAGCTTGTCAGTACCTCCTGCGTTCATATCGAGGATATTGTTCTGCAGGTCAACCTTCTTTCCTCCCATGGTCTCCCAGTAGGAGTACTGTGCTTCATGGCCGCCGGTGAAGGAGAGTCTGTGCTTCCCAAGGCTCTTGTCATAGTTCAGGTAGTTCCTCACAGCATAGTAATAAGAGTTGCTGCGGCTGTCATAGAGCTGTGCCTGCAGTGACCTGGTTCCAATATTTGCCTCATACTGGAATGCCATGTTGTTCTGAAGCCCGATCTGGTATGAGAATTCGTTCCTGAGAGACAATCCCTCAAGGAAAATCACATCAGCATAAATATTTCCGAATATCTGACTGTTTACACCCTTGTTGCCACGGCTGCTGCTTGTTGCCACAGGGTTGTCAGCTGTGTAGGAATAGCCTCCCACGGTATAGTTGCCGGCCCATGTGCCGTCAAGGTTCCTGACCGGGACAAGGGGGTTTTGAAGTGTGGCCCACCATATGGTACTCTCAGCAGCATCTGCCAGGGTAACGTTCTGGATAGCCCTGGTGATGTTCGAGCTGACCCCTGCCCTCAGCCATTTCTTGACCTGGCTGTCAAGGTTGAAACGGGTTGAGTAGCGCTTGAAGTCTGATCCTATCAGAATTCCCTTCTGGTCAAAGTAGCCGGCAGAGAAGTAATAGCTTGTATTGTCCTTCCCTCCTGAGATGCCCAGCTGGTGATCCATAGTGTATCCCTGGCGGAATATTGCATCCTGCCAGTCAGTTCCTTCACCAAGCAGGGAGGGGTCTGCAAACTCCTCGGTGGGTGTGTATCCGGAACCAAGCTCGGCAATAACACTGTTCTGGTACTCGGCAAACTCTCTCAGGTTCATTACGTCAAGCGTCCTGCTCACCTGCTGGAGGCCATATGAAAAATCATAGGTGATCTTTCCGTCACCGGCTTTTCCCTTCTTGGTGGTTATCAGGATAACGCCGTTGGCTGCCTGCGACCCGTAGATAGCCTGTGCCGAAGCATCCTTCAGCACATCAATTGATTCGATATCATTGGGGTTAAGGGTTGCAAGGAAGCTGTTCCGGGTCTGGCCGTCAGAACCTCCCAGACCGTCATATCCCATATTCTCAACATTGTTGTCAGTAAACGGGACACCATCAATTACTATGAGCGGGTCATTGCTGTTGACGGATGTGATACCCCTTACCCTTACCGAGACGCCTCCGCCCGGCTGACCACTGTTGTTCATGACCTGAAGACCGGCCACCTTGCCCTGAAGAGCCTGATCAACACCGGTAACAACAAGGTCCTTTATCTCCTCTGTTTTCACGGAGGCAATGGCAGATGTCACTTCTGATCTCCTGATCGTACCGTAACCGATCACAACAACAGCGTCAACTTCTTCGGCAGACATCGTCATTGTAACGTTAATAGGACCTTCTGTGACCGGCACTTCCTTTGTATCCATTCCTACGAATGTGATCACAAGGGTGGTGGCATCAGATGGCACCTGCAAGGTAAAATTCCCGTTGAGATCAGTAGCAGTCCCTATTGTCGTGCCCTTCACCACTACCGAGGCTCCGGGCAATGCAGCATTGCTGTCATCAACTACCCTTCCGGTGACAGTTCTCTGCTGCGCGAAAAGCATAGTTGTCGACATTACAGCTGCCAGACAAATAAGAAATGTTAATCTTAAGAGTTTGTTTTGCATAGCTGTACAGTTTTAGGTTTTTAAAGTTACGGCTTCTTGTCAGCGCAGCACTGATACTATTTTGTCTCTTTGTTGTAAATATTTGATTAGTCCTGCATCTGAAAAGGCAAATTTTGCATTTCTTGGTGTATATTATACACAAAGATATGAATTATTCATACAGCGGCATTCAGGTAAACGGTTTTGTTGGCTGCAGCAACATTTTTGAAATGCTATCTTATACATTATTAATAATGATGCGCAGATTAATTTTCCCGGTATTTGCGTATTCTCTTTTTTTTCATTCCTATTGATTATACTAGAATTTTGAAATATCTTTGGAATCTTACATTGTACACTAAGTCATTTTATGACATCACCGATATAATAAAATGATATCCCATAAAATTGTTCCCAACATTTCAGTCGACTGTGTGGTGTTCGGTTTCGACTTTGAAAAACTGAATGTCCTGCTTGTCAAACGAGAGATGATCGATGAAAAGAGCGGCAAGGCTCTTATCAGTGACCATACCCTGGCAGGCTACCACATCTTCGATGACGAGGATCTTGACAGCGCTGCCGCCAGGATACTGAAAGGGCTGACCGGGCTTGACAATATCTTTCTTGAGCAGTTCGGAGCGTTCGGTCAGCTTGACCGTGTCTCCTCGCCCAAGGACAAGATGTGGCTCGAATATATCAACCAGGGATTTGCTGACCGTATTGTTACGGTAGGTTACCTGGCGCTGATTGACAACACCAAGGTAACACTCACCCTGAAAGACCGTGATGTCTCCTGGTTTCCTGTCTCCATGATAGCAGAGATGGAGATGGCTTTTGACCATAAATTCCTTTTTTACAGAGCGCTTGAGGCCCTTCAGCGCAAGGTGAAGGTTGAGCCAATCGCCTTCGAGCTGCTGCCTGATTACTTCACCCTGTCACAGCTTCAGAAACTGTACGAGGCACTGCTGGGTACATCATTTGACAAGAGAAACTTCAGGAAAAAGGTGGCACAGATGCACTACGTCATCCCGTTAAAGAAGAAACAGCAGGGAGTGCCGCACAAACCGGCCCAGTTTTACCTCTTCAGCAGAGAGGTGTACGAAAAAACCAGAAAAGGACGCATTTCATTCATTATCTGACAATAAACCGAACTAACCACCGCCATGAACTTGCATATCATTGACCTGGGTATAGTGATTCTGTACCTCCTGGTCACCATATTTATCGGGAACTGGGTCTCAAAGAGGGCATCAGCAAACATAAAGTCGTATTTTCTGGGTGGCAACACCCTTCCATGGTATTTCCTGGGTATCTCCAATGCATCTGGCATGTTTGACATAGCCGGAACAATGCTTCTTGTGTACTGGCTCGCGGTCTATGGCCTCAAGAGCATCTGGATACCCTGGTTATGGCCGGTTTTCAACCAGATCGTCCTTATGGTGTTCCTCTCAGCCTGGCTCAGGCGATCAAATGTAATGACCGGAGCCGAATGGATCAAAACACGCTTCGGCGATGGCAGAGCATCAAACCTGTCACACATAATAGTAGTGATATTTGCCATCGTCAGCGTAATAGGTTTTCTCTCATACGGCTTCAAGGGGATAGGCAAGTTCGTGGCAGCATTCCTCCCGCCACTGGTTTCAAACCCTGAGTACCTGGCCACTCACCCGCAGGTGAACGTCAACCTCTATGCACTCATCCTCATGGCCATTACCACCTTCTACGTGGTCAAGGGAGGTATGTTCAGCGTGGTTATCACCGAAGTGATACAGTACGGAATACTGACCGTAGCATCAATAGCGGTTGGAATTATTGCCATCAGCCAGATCTCTCCCGATGCGCTCAACAATGTCATCCCCGAGGGATGGAAGACAATGTGGTTTGGCCGCACAACGGGACTTGACTGGACTACCATCTCCTCTACGGCTTCGCCGAAGCTCCACTCATTCAATGACTGGATAAAGACTGACGGATACGAGCTCTTCGGACTCTTCTTTGTCATGATGCTCTTCAAGGGGATACTTGTCTCTGCTGCAGGCCCGGCGCCAAACTATGACATGCAAAGAATCCTGGCAACCAAGAACCCCAGGGATGCATCCAGGATGAGCTCACTGGTAAGCGTAGTCCTCAATCCCACCCGTTACTTCATGGTGGCAGGCCTCACCATCATCGCCCTTGTGAACTTTGACAGGCTCTATACGGGGTCACTCACCAACCCCGACTTTGAGAGCATTCTCCCTGAGGTGCTGGCATCATACGTCCCGGTGGGTCTTCTCGGGTTCCTGCTTGCAGGCCTTATTGCCGCCTTCATGAGCAACTTCGCAGCTACAGTGAACGCCGCCCCGGCATACCTTGTGAATGATATCTACAAGCGGTACGTCAACCCCCATGCCAGCGAGAAAACCTATGTGCGCATGAGCTACGCTGCCTCATTGCTGATAGTGGTTATCGGAATAGCAGTAGGCTTCCTTGTCACATCAATCAATGATGTTGTTCTCTGGATAACCGCAGCGCTCTGGGGAGGGTATACCGCACCCAACTTCCTGAAATGGTACTGGTGGCGGTTCAACGGCTACGGTTATTTCTGGGGTATGCTCTCAGGCATCGCTGCTGCCCTTCTGCTGCCGGCGCTGAACCTTGAACTGCTTCAGAACTGGCCGCTGACAGAGAACTTCAGCATGAATGCCTTCCCGCTGATCTTCCTTATCTCACTTGCCGGAAGCATCCTGGGATCACTTCTTACCGAAAAGGAGGACGATGAGACACTGAAGAGATTCTACAGGCAGGTGCGCCCATGGGGATTCTGGAAACCGGTCGAGAAAATGGTCCTTGCCGAGGATCCCTCCTTCACTCCCAACAGGGATTTCTGGCGCGACATGTTCAATATTGTGGTGGGTATAATATGGCAGCTCTCCCTGATGGCATTCCCCGTTTTTCTTGTGATAAGGGAATGGAAACAGTTCTATGTGGCCGTGACGGTGATGATAGTTACCACCGTGATCCTGAAATTCACCTGGTGGAATAAGCTTAAGGACTAATCCGGGGATGACCCCTGTTGCCAGTCTCCGGCAATGCCGGAATTGAAAATGAAAAAACTCTAAGAGTGACCTGACAATGAAATACGGATATTTTGATGATGCCGCGAAGGAGTATGTCATCACCAGTTACCTGACACCCTGGCCATGGATCAACTACCTTGGCAACAAGGATTTCTTCTCTATAATCTCAAACAGTGCCGGGGGCTACAGTTTTTACCGTGATGCGCGTCTGCGCCGTATCACCCGCTACAGGTACAACAACGTGCCGGCGGATGACGGGGGCAAATATTTTTATATCAATGACAACGGCTCAGTCTGGTCTCCCGGCTGGAAGCCGGTCAGGGCAGATGTGGAAGACTACTCCTGCCGTCATGGTATGGGTTATACACGGATTGGTTCGGAAAAGAACGGCCTGCGGGCTGACATGCTCTTCTTCGTTCCCCCGGGCGACACCTGCGAGGTGCAACGGATCACCCTCAGCAACAACGGCAGGATGCCGAAGCGCATCCACCTTTTCTCGTTTGTGGAGTGGTGCCTCTGGAATGCACTTGATGACCAGACAAACTTCCAGCGCAACTTCTCCACCGGCGAGGTGGAGGTTGAAGAGGGGGTCATCTATCACAAGACCGAGTATCGTGAGCGTCGCAACCATTATGCTTTCTATTCGGTCAACCGGCAGGTTGCCGGTTTTGATACTGACCGTGAAGCGTTTCTGGGCCTCTACAACGGTTTTGACAGGCCTGACACGGTCTTTACCGGGCAACCCCGGAACAGTATCGCCCATGGCTGGTCGCCCGTTGCCTCACACTGCCTCATTGCAGACCTCGAACCGGGCGAGGTGAAGGAATATATCTTTGTGCTGGGCTATGTCGAAAATCCAGACAATGAGAAGTTTACTGCCCCCGGGGTCATAAACAAGGCTAGAGCGAAAGCGATGACAGAAAGGTATAACACCCTTGAAAAGGTTGATGCCGCCTTCGCGGCACTGACGGAATACTGGGAAAGAATGCTTTCGGTGATCACCCTGACCCACCCTGATCCGCGGCTTGAGCGGATGGTCAATATCTGGAACCCGTACCAGTGCTTGGCCACATATAATTTTTCGCGCAGTGCTTCCTTTTTTGAGTCTGGTATAGGCCGGGGGATGGGATTCCGCGACTCCAACCAGGACCTGGCGGGATATGTTCAGATGATCGCGCCACAGGCGCGCGAGAGGATTATTGACATCGCCTCCACCCAGTTGCCTGACGGCAGCGCATATCACCAGTACCAGCCACTGACCAGGCGCGGCAACGCGGAGATAGGCAGTAACTTCAATGATGACCCGCTGTGGCTGATATTCGGCGTGGCAACATACCTCAAGGAAACAGGCGACTGGTCAATACTTGACGAGAACGTTCCATTCGACAATAATCCTGATGATGCGGCAAGCCTCTTTGAGCACCTGCGCCGGTCATTCATGCACGTGGTCAATAACCTGGGACCTCACGGATTGCCGCTGATAGGGCGTGCTGACTGGAACGACTGCCTCAACCTGAATTGTTTCTCCATGAATCCCGATGAGAGTTTCCAGACAACTGAAAACAAAAAGGGAGGAGTGGCTGAGTCGCTCTTCATTGCCGCTATGTTCGTGCTCTACGGGGCAGATTTTGTTACCATCGCCCGCCGCAGGGGAGAAACCCGGATGGCTGATGAAGCAGCCAGGCAGATTGAAGAGATGGTTAAAGCCATCAATGCACACGGATGGGACGGCGAATGGTTTCTCAGGGCGTATGACTACTACGGAAGGAAGGTTGGAAGCAGGGAGAACGATGAAGGAAAAATCTTTATAGAATCACAGGGAATGTGCATTATGGCCGGCATTGGTCTTGATGACGGCAGGGCTCTGAAGGCACTGACCTCGGTGAACAGATACCTTGCCTGCGAGTATGGAATAGTGCTCAATAACCCCGCCTTCACGAAGTACATGCTCAACCTGGGAGAGATCTCCAGCTATCCCGGGGGATACAAGGAGAACGCCGGCGTTTTCTGCCACAACAACCCGTGGATCATCATCGCGGAGACCCTTACCGGCAACGGTTACCGGGCATTTGACTACTACAAGCGGATAACACCCGCTTACCTGGAGGAGATAAGTGACCTGCACAAAACGGAACCGTACGTTTACTCGCAGATGATAGCAGGGAAGGACGCCTTCCGCCCCGGTGAGGCGAAAAACAGCTGGCTGACAGGCACTGCCGCATGGTGCTATTATGCGGTAACACAATATATTCTGGGAATACGTCCGGACTATGACGGGCTGATTGTTGATCCCTGCATCCCGGCCGACTGGGGTGGCTTTACGGTAAAGCGCAGGTTCAGGGGTGCGGTTTACAATATTGAGGTAGTCAACCCGGAACGGAAATCAAGGGGAGTATGGGAGATTACCGTTGACGGGGAAAAGGTTGATTCATGCATGCTGCCCCTGTTTCCCGAAGGAACGGAACATGACGTTAAAATAATAATGTAATATCATGATATTCAGTAAATTCAATTTATTGCTTGGAACGGTTGCCGCACTCCTCCTGGCGGGTTGTGGGGACAATGCTCTTAAAAAGGCAAGAGTTGAGGCTCCTCCGGCAACCGATGCCATCCTTGTGAACCAGGTCGGATATTATCCGGATGCTTCGAAGGTAGCTCTGCTGAGAGCTGACGCTGACAACTTCGAGCTGATTGATGCCTCCACGGGCAGATGTGTGTTTGGCGCAGAGTCTGGCGAGCCTCTGTACTGGGAGCTCTCGGGTGATACTGTCCGTGCGGCTGATTTCTCGGCGTTTACCACTCCCGGCACATACAGGATCTGCCTGGAGGGCAGGGATATCTGCTCCGCTCCCTTCCGGATTGGTGATGATGTGTACGGTGAGATCACGCGTGGAGCAGTGCGCTCTTACTACCTCAACCGTACCGCTATCGAGATCACTGAGGAATTCGGTGGCAAATGGGCGCGTCCTGCCGGTCATCCTGATACTGCGGTCATTGTTCACACTTCAGCCGCTTCGGCCGGCAGGCCGGCAGGCACACTCATTTCAAGCCCCGGAGGATGGTATGACGCGGGCGACTTCAACAAGTACGTTGTCAACAGCAGCATCACCAATTATACCCTGCTTCTGTTTTACCAGATGTTCCCGGATTATTGCAGGTCACTTGACCTTAATATTCCCGAAAGCGGCAATGACATACCAGACCTGGTTGATGAGCTGCTCTGGAACCTGAGATGGTATCTCACAATGCAGGATCCTGCCGACGGCGGGGTTTACCATAAGCTGACCAATCTTGCTTTCAACGCGTTCATGATGCCTCATCAGGCTACTGAGCCAAGGTATGTTGTTATGAAGAGCACTGCCGCCACCCTTGACTTTGCAGCCGTTACGGCAATGGCTTACCGGGTCTTTGCCAATGACCCGTCGGAGGAGCTCAGGGCCCTTGCCGCCACATGCCTGGAGGCATCGGATAAAGCGATGAACTGGGCGGCTGCTCATCCTGATGTGATTTACCGTCAGCCTGATGATGTCAGCACCGGCGCCTACGGTGATGACAACCTCTCCGATGAGCTTTTCTGGGCAAAGGCCGAGACTGCACTGGCACATGGTAAAGCTCCCGGCGAAGGATTCATTGAAGGCGTCAGGGCGGTGACACCCACATGGAACCAGTCGGAGACACTCGGGCTGATCTCAATGGCGCTGAGCAGCGATGACTCCTTCGCACCGTTGAGAGAGGCTGCTGCCTCGCTGCTTGTCGCCTATGCTGACGAGCTTGCCGTGAAATCGGAAAAATGCCCTTACCGCATAAGCCTTGACTGGTTTGCATGGGGAAGCACCTCCGATGTCGCAAACCAGGCCATGATCAAGATCGTTGCCATGAAGATTACCGGCAGCGACCGCTATCTGCCCTCCCTGCAGGCTGACCTGAACTGGCTGCTGGGTACCAACCCGACAGGATATTGCTTTGTGACCGGGTTCGGAACCCTTTCACCCATGTATATCCATCACCGCGCCTCAGGCGCTGACGGGGTACCTGAACCTGTACCTGGCTTCCTGGTGGGCGGACCGAATACCGTTGTGATGAACGACTGCCAGCCGCCTGTTGAAAGGTCAATCTTCCCTGCAAAGTCATACTCGGATGTGGAATGCAGCTACTCTACAAATGAGATTGCCATCAATTGGAACGCCCCGCTGGTATTCCTTCTTGGCGCAATTGACAGCATGAAGCCCTGAAGAATTTGTGTCATTAAATAAAGCCTGATTCCTGCAGGATATCCGATCTGATTTTGTAGATTAGTGCAACAAAGGAATCAGCAATGACTACAAGGAGATCATTTATCAGGCAGAGCGGTCTGACCGCAGGCGGACTGGCCGCCGCCACTGCATTGGGTGCATCGGCATTCCCGGCCGGAGAAGGCAGTCCACGGAAACAGGAGGGGCTGAAAGGCCTTAAGATCAGCAAGATGTTTGCTGAACCCCTGAGTATTGAGATGGACCCGTTTCCTATCGCCCTTGGCGTGATGACACATCTTGACAATGCCTTTGTCACCATTGTTCTTGAGAACGGCATCGAGGGCTACGGTGAAGCGGCTCCGATCATGACAATCAGCGGCGAGAACCAGCAAACTATCCTGGGAACACTGAACAGTTGCAGGGAATTTATCGTGGGCCAGGATATAAACAACTACAGGTCAATTGCATACACACTGAAGAGTGCGTTCTGGGCACAGTCGGCCGCAAGGTGTGCCATTGAGATGGCCTTGCTTGATGCATACACAAAGAGCCTGAAGATCCCGTTCTACAGGTTCCTTGGTGGAACAGACAACAGGATTGAGACTGACTTCACCATCGCCATCGTGCCGGCCGAACAGGCAAAGCAGGAGGCCATACAGCTGGCTGCCGAGGGATTCAGGGTGATAAAGACAAAGGTGGGCGTCAACCTGAAGGAGGATGTTGAAAGGGTGCTGGCCATAAGAGATGGCGCACCTGATTGCGGGATTCTGATAGATGCCAACCAGGGTTATTCGCCGAAAACAGCGCTTCGCTTCATCAATGAGGTGGTGAATCATGGTATTTATCCGGTGATGTTTGAGCAGCCTGTTCACAAGAATGACCTGGCCGGGATGAAGCATGTGCGTGACAACACTGAGATTCTTGTGGGTGCCGACGAGTCAGTCTTCACCCGTGCCGATGCCATCAACATTGTACGTACGGGTTGTGCAGATGCCATCAACATCAAGCTTATGAAGTCTTGCATTATAGAGTCGCTTGATATAGCTGCCGTAGCACGCAGCGCCAACCTCAAGCTCATGATCGGCTGCATGGTTGAGACCAACCTGGCTCTGGGGTGCGCAGTTCATTTTGCTGCCGGTGTAGGGGGTTTTGAATTCATTGACCTCGATCCGTCATTTGAGGCATCGGAGTGCCCGGTCAGCGGAGGCCCGGTTTACAGGGCTCCCCTCTGGACCATAGGCCCGGAACCGGGACTGGGATTCGGTAAGAGGCAGTAGTGAAGGCACTTGTTGGCGGGCAAT
>WXFE01000144.1 GCA_009881065.1 Bacteroidales bacterium
TTAGGAGATAAGAAGAGGAAAGCATAAGTTTGTTAATGCTAAACTGTCAATATAAGTCATGGCTATGAGAAAGTATCACTTGTTTAATCTATCTGTGGTTGTCTGCTGTTTTAGTCTGACAATCAGTGCACAGAAGCAGTTATCTGACTCCCTTATCAGGGCAGGCGTAAGATTGTATGATGAAGGGAAATACAATGAAGCCATCAGTATGTACAGACAGGTCGACGAGAACGATTCCAATTATGTCTGGATGCTTGGAGAGCTGAGTATGACCTTTCTGCAGACGCAGGATTATGACAGCGTCATTTACTATGCCAGTGCAGGACTGGAGAATCCATCGCCGTACAGGCAAATTCTTATGCGTAACATGGGCACTGCATACCTGGCGGCCGGCAATAGAGAAAAGTCGGTAGAGGTGTACAATGACGCCATAAGACTTTATCCTTATTCGTATCTGCTTCACTTCAACCAGGGCATGACCTATATGGAGATGGAAGATTACAGGTCAGCCATGAACAGCCTTCAGGAGGCCATCAGATGCAATCCGTTCCATGCCAGCAGCCATATGAGGCTCGGGATGCTGATGGCAAGGCAGGAACAGTACAGCCGTGCGCTTCTGTCACTTGAGACATTCCTTGCCCTTGAGCCCGGAACTAACCGCAGCAATGCAGTACTGGTCTTTATTGAAAATCTCTCCTCGGGGCATCTTGACACAACCTATGGTGACTTTATTGAGCCTTTTGCCGAAAATGATCTGTTTGAGGAACTTGACGGGCTCATTAAGTCAAGGATAGCTCTCAATAAAAAATATAAGGGGGCAATAAAATTCAATGCCAACCTGGTAAAGCAGACTACACTTCTCATGGAGATGCTGCCTACAGAAGATCAGGCCGGAGATTTCTGGGCAGAAACTTACCTGCCTTTTTTCCGGGCACTAAAACAGGGCAGTTTTGTTGAGCCATTCCTATACACAATTCTTACCTCATCAGGCCAGGAGGAGGTAAGCCAATGGATCAGCAAGAACAAGAAGTCACTCGAATCATTTTACCAGACAGGCAGGTATCTTACCAGCATAAGGAAAAGCAGGCTGGTTACGGTTGACGGTAAGCAACAAATGCTTGCAACATCCTTTGACGAAAACGGAAACCTCAGTTCCCTCGGAAACAGTAATTCTTCCGGTGCAGAACATGGCTTCTGGCAATATTATTTCCCCAACGGCGAACTAAAGGCTGAAGGGTCGCTCTCCAACGGCAAAAAGGTTGGAAAATGGAAATACTACACTTCCGACGGACTCCTTGAATCAGTTGAGAATTACACGGATGGCACAATCAACGGTGAGTATTTAACTTATCACCCGACAGGTAAACTTAATATTACAGGAAATTTTTCCAACGGCATGGTTGACGGCAAGGTCATCTGGCGGAACATCTTCGGGATACCGTCAAGATCACTCACCTTCAGAAATGACACGCTCCATGGCGAGGCCAGAACCTATTACGACTCATCCCAGCTAATGGAAGCATATGAAAATCAAAATAACCAGATCACTGGCAAGCATATCACATATTACGCTTCCGGACAGGAAAGAATAATTGCCTATTACAACTCAGGGTCACTTGACGGAGAATATATTGAGTATCATCCCAATGGAAGAGTGAGTGTCAGGGGAACCTACAAAGACGGCAGGGAGGAGGGGGAATGGACATACTGGTATTCAAACGGCAGGGTTAGACTTGTAAGTAACTACATCGACGGCGTCAATACAGGCACTGTCAGAACCTATTACATGAACGGTTTGCCTGAATCAGAATCGAATTACAACAGCTCGGGCAAGCAGGACGGGATTTCAGTGACATGGGATCACCTTGGCAGAAAGGTATTGGAAGAGTTGTACCGTGACGGAATCCTTGTCAGGATAACTACCGGCTTTGGCAGCCCTGATGAACCGGTAGTCTGCGGTAGTGATGACGGCACATTCAGCTACCGTATGTACACATTTGACGGGAGACTGAGGACTGAGGGCTCATATGAGAAAGGCGTCCAGACAGGTGAAATCAGATTCTATTACAAGAATGGAAACCTGAAGCAGAAATTCAACCTGAAGAATGGAAAATATGAAGGAGAGGTCATCACCTGTCATCCGAACGGAAAGACCGAGTCTGTCATGCATTACAAGGATGGTTTGCTGGAAGGCAAATACCTTGAGTACGGGCTTGACGGTACTGTTATAAAGGAAGGGTCTTACCTGAATAACAACATGAACAACTATTGGCGCAACAATCTTGCTGATGGTACCAGTGAAACATCAGTATATTACATAAATGGTTTATTAAATGGTTGGTATACAACTTATTCAGTTGACGGTAAAATCAGAAGCAGGGACAGGTTTACTGACGGCAGGCTGGTCAGAAAGTGCCAGTATGATCCTGATGGAAATATTGTAATTGATGTTGACTTCAAAGAGACAAACGCCTACCAGATTAAAAGCATGCCTGACATAGTTCTTGCCGATGTGGTAATGAAGGGAGGGATGCATAACGGACCATTAACCTGGTATCATCCTGACGGGAAACCCTCCGCGAGGATGAATTTCCTTGCAGACAATCAGAACGGTGAGTACATGCAATATTTCCCTGACGGTAAGCCAATGGCGAAGGGTTACTACCTGAACGATAACAGGGAAGGGGAGTGGATTACCTGGAATGAGGACGGCAGCATTGACATCAGGGAGCATTATTTCAACAACATGAAGGATTCGGTCTGGACTTATTTCTACGAGAATGGAAAAGTAAGAATGACGGAAACTTATTTCAATGACATGCTTGACGGAGAGTGCAATCAGTATGCTCCGGATGGTGAACTTATGATAAGGCTGATCTATAGCGAGGATGAGCTTATTGGTTACCAGTACATGAAGGGAGGGAAACTGACCGACATTATTGCTCTGACAAAGGGCGATCAGCCGGTTATTGCCTGGTACAACAACGGGAAAAAAAGTTACGAAAAACATTTTCGCGATTTTGTTGCCGAGGGTGATCAGGTCAAATACTACCCTGACGGAAAAGTAATGCAACGGAAACAATACAGGGATGGCTTGCTTGAAGGTGTGCAGGAACTATTTTATCCTGATGGCACTCCTGAGGCTGTTTATAATTGCAGTAAAGGCATGTTTGAAGGAGAATATGTCAAATACCGGAACTCGGGGAAAGTAAAGGAAAAGATGCAGTTTCTCCATGATCAGGCGCATGGGAACAGGTACCTGTATGACACTGCAGGAAACCCCATGCCGGGCGAAAAGTACTGGAGTGGCAGTTTCACAGGTTTCATCCGGTGAGATGAGAAAAAAGTTATTGGTGCTGTTGGCTGCCCTGCCTCTGGTCTTGAACCTCTCTGCCCAGCAGAGTACAATCAGGGCTGAACGGGCAGCCATCATGAGAGATTACAATGCGGTTATCAGTGATCTGGAGCATGTTTACGAATTCGACATCGTAAAGGACAGCCTGAGAGTCATCCAGCACTACAGCAAGAAAACAGAAATGCTGACTGACTTTACCAGGCTTTTTGCGGATGACAAGATCTATTTCGACTCATTTTCTACCGTCAGTGACCTGGAGGCATTTACCATGGTTCCTGGCAAAAAGGGATTTGAAAAGATTCCCGTGACACTGTTCAACGAATTGAATGACCCCTCCGGAGGCATCTTTTATGACGACTCAAAAAGCCTGAGTTTTGTTTATCCTTCATTGAAAAAGGGGGCGTCAACAACGCTTCAGTATAATCTGGTACACCACAATCCCCGCTTCCTTAACAAGATAGCATTTCAATCTTATCTGCCGATCCTGAATGCGAGGTTCACCGTAAAGGCGCACAAGGATATAAGGCTGGAATTCCGGTTTTTCAACTGTGACGACGGCTTTTTAAAACAATCGGTTTATTCCAGGGGGAAGTATAACTACCATGTATGGGAAACACACGATGTGCTGCCCTACAGATATCTCGTCAGTGATTCCTATAGCATCCTTTATGACAGCCCTCATGTTTGCGTCTCGGTTGAGGAGGTTAAACTCAGGGATACCACTCTCAGATACTTTTCAACGGTAGCTGATCTGTACAGGTTTTATTACAGCCTGCTTCCTTCAGAGGAAGAGGCTCCATCCCCGCCGCTGGCGGAACTGGTAGAAAGCATTACCGGGAACAAAAGCAGGCATGATAAGGTAAAAGCAATCTATTACTGGGTACAGGACAATATCAAATATGTTGCTTACTCTGAGGGCTACCAGGGATACATTCCTGCCACGGCGGAGGAGGTCTTCAACCGGCGCTTCGGTGATTGCAAAGGCCAGAGTTCACTTATCAGGAAGATGATTCAGATTGCCGGACTGAAAGCCTGGTATGCCTGGGTGGGAACACGTAAACTGCCCTACACCTACAGCGAATTGCCGCTGCCGGCGGTTGACAACCACATGGTGGTGGCATACAATGAGGAAGATTCTCTCTACATTCTCGATGGCACATTCCGGTTCATAGATTTTGGGATGTATCCTTTCAGCATCCAGGGAAAGGAGGTGCTTGTCGGTGTTGACAGCGATAATTATTTCATTTTCAAGGTGCCGGTCTCGGGTGAGGAAGAGAGCATTGTTTATGATTCTGTCAACATAGATCTCACCGGTGATATGATTACCGGCAAAGGATTCCGTTCACACAGCGGCTTCAACCGCTACGAACTGGCCCATGCAATGGAAGGAGTCAAACCTGCTGACTATAACAGGCGTGTCACTTCCCTCTTTACCAAGGGGAACAACAAGTTCAGCGTTGACAGTTGCACCTTCCACAGCCTCTATCAACACGGGGTGCCGGCAAGTGTAAGCTACAGCTTCAATATTGCTGACTATGCCCGGATGGTCAATAACCAGGTTTATATTAACCTGAACCTTGACAGATCATTCTCCGAAAGCAAAATAGACACCACAACCAGGTATGCTCCGGTTGTAAATGACTTTTATTATACTGAGCACCAGATTACCCGTTTAAGAATCCCTGAGGGTTATGAAATTAGTTATCTGCCTGATAATGATGTAATAGAAAATGAGATTATCAGCGCTTATTTCCGGTATTCCGTAGATGACGGTTATATCACTCTTGATAAGAAAATCAAATACAAATTCCTCTTGCTTCAGAGTGACCGGATTAAACTATGGAATTCAACCATAGACCAGCTGAACGGAAACTACCGGTACTCTGTGGCCTTAAATAAACCTGAAACTAATTCAATAATAAAAAAATGATGAGGATATTTTCAGTTTTAATACTGCTGTTACTGGCAACGTCTGCTGTTTTACAGGCCCAGGATTCATGGAACCGCACAACATGGGAGGAGAAGCCTGTCTACTTCTCTCTGGAATCAGAAAATCAAAATGAAAATGCAGTCGGTATTTTCTACAATGAAAAGACTGAGTACCTGTATAATCCTGAAGGCCAACTGGAAATGATTCATACCCTCCACCGGAGAATAAGGCTTAATACTGATGATGCCATAAACGGATTCAATAAACTCTCCGTATCAATGGCCGATGTGATTGAAATGGAGGAGACGAAAGCGAGGGTCATAAAACCTGACGGACGGATAGTTGAGTTCAATAGTCAGAATATCAGGGAAATAGTGGATGCCGAAAGCGGAGATAACTACAGGATCTTTGCTATTGACGGTATTGAGAAGGGAGATGATCTTGAGTATATCATCATAAGGAGAATGGAAGGGGCAAACTTTGGAAGGGCTTACTTCCAGTTTGAATTTCCGGTCATGGAGGTGTCATTTGAACTGATTTCTCCCAGGAACCTGAAGTATGCAGCCAAAGGTTATAACGGTTTTCCGCAACCTGTTGCTGACACAACGGCTGACGGGAGGAACAGACTGTCATGCACTGCCCGGAGCATCAGCGGACTGAGGAGTGAGAGTTATTTTTACCAGAATCCGCATCGCGCAAGGGTGGAATATAAACTTGAATATAATCTTGCAAGGGGTAAAGGCAGCCTGCTGAGATGGAGCGATGCAGCCCAGAGGATGTATGAAATGATTTATTCAGATGCTGATCCCAAAATTGTTAAAAAGTGGATCAGGACGATTGATCCGGGAAATGGTACCGGCATGGAAAAAGCCTCTGCCGTTGAGGATTATATCAAGAGGAATATACATATCGACGATGGCGACAACCCTGAATACCACGATCTTGAGTATGTCAGAACAAGAAAGGTCACAAACGAAATGGGTGTGGTACGGCTCTATGCAAATATCCTCCGCGCACTTGATATCAGGCATGAACTGGTACTGACCTCTGAACGTGACAACATCAGGTTCGATCCAGACTTCCACTCCTGGAACTATCTCAGAAAGTACCTGATATACCTCTCTGATGAAAAGATATACATTGACCCGGCAAATGACCTGTACAGGGTAGGATGCATACCGGGTGAACTGACAGCCACTTACGGACTGTTCATATCAGTGGTGAAGATAGGTGACTTTGAATCAGCACTGGGAAAGATACGGTTCATTGAGCCGGCTGCATACAGTGAGAATTATGACAACATGTATATTGAGATCTCCTCTGATCCGGTCACAAATGTTTCCACGATCTCTGCCACGAGAGGTCTGAAGGGATTGAGCGGAGGATATATTTATCAGATATACAAGAGTATAGATGAGGAAAAGAAGCAGGAGTTGCTTAGGTCTGTCATGGAATCAAAAGCTACAAATCCTGATTATAAAACTCTTACAACACTTGAAAGAAGCGATATAGAATTCATGAGGGATGCCGAGTTCATTATATTCAGTGATTTCACCACATCATCCTTGCTTGAGATGGCAGGTGACAAGCTGCTTCTGAACTTCGGGGAGATCATCGGCCCTCAGGTGGAGCTTTATGATCAGGAGAACAAGGAGCGAAGTGCAGAGTCACCTTTCAACAGGTGGTACTTGAGGCGCATTGTCTTTAAGATACCTGACGGATACAGGATTGTTAATCCGGAAGCTGCTGAGATGAATATAACAGGTATTGCCGGCGGAGAAACAGCATTCGGATTCGTATCTGAATGGACCTGTTCCGGGAACATATATACTGTTGATATTGACGAGTATTACAAAAAAGTATTTGTGGAGCCTGCTGAATTCAGCGGATTTCGGGATGTGATCAATGCCGCTGCAAATTTTAACAAGGTGGTACTCGTACTTGAGAAGAATTAGCCTGGTCCGCCGCTTTTATTTACCGGAGAGCTGACTTAATGGATTTGCCGGATTGCATCGCCTTTTTCTTTTCGTAACTTTGGGCCTCCTGTAAGAGCGTATTGGAATGATGCACCTGGCAAGGCTTGAACTGACCAATTTCAAGAATTATGAAGAGGTTTCCCTCGAATTTTCTCCGGGGTTCAACTGCTTTGTGGGAAATAACGGTGTCGGGAAAACCAATATCCTTGACGCCATCCATTACCTGTCACTTACAAAGAGTTTCTTCTACAACTCTGACACCCTCAGCATCAGGCATGGAGACGATTATTTCATGATAAGGGGAACATTCGTCACCGACGATAACAGTGACGATCTCTTCTGCGCGTTTCAGAAGACGAAACAGAAGGTGTTTAAGCTCAATGGCAGGGAGTACCAGAGGATGTCTGACCATGTGGGAAAATACCCTGTGGTGATGCTCTCCCCATCTGACACCACCCTCATCACCGGTGGCAGTGAGGAGCGCCGCCGTTTCCTCAACCTGATCATAAGTCAGTATGACCCTGCCTACCTCGAAGCACACATGCGATACAACAAGGCTCTGATGCAGCGTAACAGGATACTCAGGGACGACAGCGCCAATCAGTCAGGTCTGCTTGAGATCTATGACGAACAGATGGTTCCTGAGGCCGGAATGATCTATAATGCACGACGCAGCCTTACCGAAAACCTGCTGCCTCTCTTTCGCTCTTACTACGAAAGAATATCCGGAGGCGCTGAAAAAGTATCAATCAGATACCGTTCACACCTCAGCAGCGGTGATTTCCGGCAACAGCTTGCCGACTCACGGGAGAGAGACTATGCAATGCAGCATACTACAATGGGAATTCACCGTGATGACCTGGTCTTTGAGATTGATGGCCATTCCGCCAGGACAAATGCCAGCCAGGGCCAGCAGAAGTCATTCATCGTGGCCCTCAAGCTGGCGAAATTCGGCCTGATGACCAGGATGATAGGATTCGCACCTGCACTGCTCCTTGACGATATCTTTGACAAGTTTGATCAGAACCGTGTTGAGGAGATCATCAGACTGGCAGGATCAGGGGAGTTCGGACAGGTTTTTATCACTGACACCCAGCAGGACAGGATTCACCGGATTCTTGACAATACCGGGGTTGACTTCCGGCTTT
>WXFE01000145.1 GCA_009881065.1 Bacteroidales bacterium
CTGGCAGACATCGCCACACCTCACATTGCAGGTTACTCCGTTGACGGCAAGGCCAACGCCACCATCAGCTCCGTCGGGGCGGTGGCTGCAGAACTCGGTTTGCCAATGCACGACTGGGCCCCGGCGGAGCTGCCGCAGCCGGCCATGCCGCTCATTGACCTCACCGGCAAGGGCGGCGCCACAGCCGTTGAAATAGTGGCACATGCAGTAAAACATACATACAACGTGAAGGAGGATGACCTCCTCTTCAGAAACAACAGGGAGAATTTCGAGTACCTTCGCGATAACTACAGAATCAGGCGCGAATTCTCCTCATACAGGGTCAAAACCAATGACCCGGAAGCAGAACGCATTCTGGGAAAGCTTGGTTTTCAGATAATTAAATGAGATTAAAAATATCTATATGAAAGCAGACATTGGACTGATTGGGCTTGCAGTGATGGGTGAGAACCTGGTGCTGAATATGGAGAGCCGTGGTTACACCGTGGCGGTTTTCAACCGTACAACAGAAAAAGTATCAGCATTTGTGAACGGACGGGGCAAAGGGAAAAAACTCATCCCCGCATACTCTCCCGGGGAGTTCATTGCAAGCCTCAGCCGGCCGAGAAAAGTAATGCTGATGGTAAAGGCAGGCAAACCGGTTGACGACTTCATTGAACTGCTGATACCGCTGCTCGACAAGGGTGATATCATCATAGAGGGGGGCAACTCTCATTTTCCTGACACTATCAGGAGAACTGCCTATGTTGAAAGCAAAGGTCTCCTTTATATCGGCACAGGAGTTTCAGGAGGTGAAGAAGGCGCGCTGCTCGGCCCTTCGCTGATGCCCGGCGGTTCCGTGGAGGCATGGCCTCATGTGAAGGATATTTTTCATTCCATTGCGGCCAGGGCTTCTGATGGCGCCCCCTGTGTCACATGGATAGGTGACAACGGCGCCGGCCACTTCGTAAAGATGGCACACAATGGCATCGAGTATGGCGACATGCAGCTGATATGCGAAGCTTACCACCTGATGCTGAGTTCCGGAGCTTTCACCTATGATGAGATGGCTGATATATTCGAGGGGTGGAACAAGGGTGAGCTTGACTCCTTTCTCATACAGATAACCGGTGAGATACTCCGGTTCAGAGACACCGACGGCCAGCCACTGGTCACCCGGATACTTGACTCGGCAGGCCAGAAGGGAACAGGCAAATGGACTGTCATCAGCGCCCTTGACCATGGGGTGCCTCTCAGCCTCATCGGCGAATCGGTATTCGCCCGTTTCATCTCAGCAATGAAAAAGGAGAGGGTGAAAGCCTCTCCCCTCTTCAACAATCCGGCCGGGGTGACCATCAGGGACAAGAAACAGTTTGTTGATGATATCCGCAGAGCACTGTACGCATCAAAGATCGTCTCCTATGCACAGGGTTTCAACCTGCTCAGGAACGCCGCCGCAGAATACAAATGGAACCTCAACTACGGAGAGATAGCAATGATATGGAGGGGAGGGTGCATAATACGGTCAGCCTTCCTCAACAAGATATACGAGGCTTTCAGCCGGGAACCGGGCCTGCCCAACCTGATCACAGACGAGTACTTCACAGGGATACTCAGGGAGAATAGTGACAGCTGGCGCCGCGTGGTGGCCCACGCGGTGGCAACAGGCATACCCGTCCCCGCCATGAGCTCGGCCCTCGCCTGGTTTGACAGCTACCGGTCAGAGTGGCTGCCTGCCAACCTCCTCCAGGCACAGCGTGACTATTTCGGGGCACATACCTACCAGCGGACCGACAAACCGGAAGGTGAATTCTTCCATACAAACTGGACGGGACGCGGAGGTGATACCGCCTCCTCAACCTATAATGCCTGAACAGGCTCAGATACCACTTTTTTCTATATTTTTACCCTTCAACATTAAGGCTTGAATTATTATGACCAAAAACGTAAACGAACGCGCAGCAGACAATATCCGTATTCTTTCAATGGCTATGGTGGAGAAAGCCAACTCCGGGCACCCCGGAGGAGCAATGGGCGGAGCTGATTTTATTCACATCCTCTTTTCTGAATTCCTGAGATTTGATCCGGCTGACCCTGAATGGATCAACCGTGACCGCTTTTTCCTTGATCCCGGACATATGTCGCCGATGCTCTATTCGGTACTGACACTGACCGGCCATTTTTCCATTGATGACATCATGCAGTTCCGGCAGTGGGGAAGCGTGACGCCCGGCCATCCCGAACTGGATGTAAAAAGAGGTGTGGAGAACACCTCCGGACCTCTCGGACAGGGTCACACCATGGCTGTCGGCGCCGCTATCGCGGAAAAATTTCTTGCCACCAGGTTCGGACGGCTGTTCGAACACAAGATATATGCATTTATCTCTGACGGAGGAATCCAGGAGGAGATCTCCCAGGGAGCAGGGAGGCTTGCAGGTCATCTCGGGCTGAGCAACCTGATTATGTTCTTTGACTCCAATGATGTCCAGCTCTCAACCAAAACTTCGGAAGTGACTTCTGAGGATACCGCAGCCAAGTACAAGGCATGGGGCTGGCGGGTGATGGAGGTAGACGGCCACAGTCATGACCAGATACGGGGTGCACTCCGGATGGCTGTCGACGAGAACGAGAAGCCCGTCCTTATCATCGGCCGGACGGTGATGGGGAAAGGCCTTATTGATGAAGCCGGTAACAGCTTCGAAGAAAAGGTATCAACGCACGGACAGCCTGTCTCAAAGGCAGGAGCTTCATTCAAAAAGTCAGTGGCCAGCCTCGGCGGTGATCCCGGGAATCCTTTCGCCATCTTCAGCGATGTCAGGCAACTGTACGCAGAGGTGATCAAGAATAAAAAGGCTGCTGCAGATGCCTGGAAGCAGAAGAAGGAGACATGGGCAGCGGCCAATCCCGATAAGGCCCGTCTTCTCGGGAGCTTCTATGCGGGAGTCATCCCGGAAATCAACTTCGCCGCCGTGGCGCAAAAGGAAAATGATGCCACCAGGAATGCTTCAGGTGTTCTCCTCTCCCTCTTTGCAGAGAAGATACCCAACATGATTGTTGCATCTGCAGACCTTGCCAATTCAGACAAGACTGACGGATTCCTCAAAAAGAGCAAACCTTTTGTCAGGGGAGATTTCTCAGGCGCCTTCCTTCATGCGGGCGTCTCCGAGCTTACCATGGCCGCCATAATGAACGGCATGGCCCTGCACGGTGGTGTCATTCCCGTCTGCGGAACATTCTTCGTCTTCTCTGACTACATGAAACCCGCAGTAAGGCTGGCTGCGCTCATGGGCCTGCCGGTCAAATATGTATGGACCCATGACGCTTTCCGTGTGGGCGAGGATGGTCCCACTCACCAGCCGGTGGAACATGAGGCACAGATACGTCTCATGGAACACCTTAAGAACCACCACGGTGAAAACAGCATGCTGGTGCTTCGTCCGGCTGATGCCATCGAGACGAATATCGCCTGGAAACTGGCCCTGGAAAACAGGACAACCCCCACAGCCCTGATACTTTCACGGCAGAACATCAAGACTCTCCCGGCACCGGGCACAACACGGCCAGATGCTGCTGCAATGGCTGCAAGAGGTGCCTACACCGTGACAGAGAGTGACGGCAGCCCGGATGTCATACTGGTTGCCAGCGGATCAGAGGTGGCAACGCTGGTGGAGGCAGCATCGCTCCTCCAGGCTGACGGAATCAAAACAAGAATTGTATCTGCCCCTTCGGAAGGACTCTTCCGCATCCAGGATAAACAATACCGCCACAGCGTCATCACCCCGGGCATCCCGGTCTTCTGCCTGACGGCAGGACTGCCGGTGACAATGCTCGGCTTTGCGGGATCAGGCGGAAAGATCTGGGGGCTTGAAAGCTTCGGCTTCTCTGCTCCTTATGGTGTACTTGACCAGAAACTGGGGTTTACCGGCGAAAACATTGCCGGAGAGGTGAAGAAATTGCTTGGAAAATAGCGGATCTGCGAACCTGAGTGCGGTCTCCAGCCGGAGCCGCACTTTTCATAACCGGATAAACATTATCGTCATCTGCTTTGCAATGCAACTGACAACCATATAATTAAATAATTTCTAACCACAGACCATTAACTGACACTGCCCACTGTTGATTTCTGACATAATTATAACCAATGCCTGTTTACGACATATCACCCGGAGTCAAAGGACTCATCTTCGATCTTGACGGAACCCTCGCCGATACCATGCCATGGCATTTCCGGGCATGGCAGAAGGCATGCTCGCGGTTCGGGATTACTATGGAGACTGAATTTCTCCAGGCCCATACCGGCGCACCTGGCTGGGAGATAGCCGGGGAGGTGATAGAGATTAACGGCAAGAGGGGAATGATTTCTCCTGAAGAGATTCTGAAGATGAAGATGGAGGAGTTTTATAAGATTCAGCATAACGTCACCCCGATTGAGCCGGTTATTGCACTGGTAAAAAAATACCACGGCAGACTGCCGATGTCTGTAGGCACCGGCGGGCACCGCGAGGC
>WXFE01000146.1 GCA_009881065.1 Bacteroidales bacterium
TTTGTTCCGATGTCTTCCTTGGTTATCCCGAGAGTCTTCTCCACGCCCAGTTCAACAGGCAGTCCGTGGGTATCCCAGCCGGCCTTGCGTTTGACCTCATAACCCTGCAGTGTACGGAAACGGCAGATGGTATCCTTGATGGCGCGCGACATGACATGGTGGATGCCGGGCATCCCGTTGGCTGAGGGAGGGCCCTCGTAGAAGACGAACTCACCTTTGCCGTCGCGGCTGCGCAGCGACTTCCGGAAGGTATCATGGTCATCCCACATCTTCAGCACCTCGTCGTTCACCTTCGGGAGATCAAGGCCCTTGTACTCGGGAAATTTCTTTGACATACGGTTTTACCTGTTAAAATCAGCGTGCAAAGTTAGTAAAAGTTGGAGAAATGGCAGCAGGCAAAAGCATTAGTGAATTTCGTAGCAGGCTGGAACGAATTTGCGATCTGCGATTTGTGATTGCTGGTTTTGCCCCATCCGCAGGGAGTCAGGCTATCAGGAACTGCCGATTTGCGATTCTGGCTGTATCCGTCGGGAGGCAGACCATCAGGAACTGCCGATTTGCGATTCTGGCTGGCAATTTATAACTGTGACCGGAATGATCTCCCTGACTCCCCCTCAGTCAGGCTAACCATTAGGGCGCAGAGACATGGCTGCAGATAACAATTTTTAGTGAGAAAGCCGCACTCAATTATTATTTGTTTTACTAGTTATATTGAGTAAATTTACTCAGCATATTGAGTAAAAATTAATAGCATGTTTCAAAGATCAGAAATAGAGAAACTTGAGTCCCGGATGAAAGAGAAAAGAAACTTCATCCAGGTCATTGCCGGTCCAAGGCAGGCAGGCAAAACGACTCTCGTGGGTCAATTGCTTGAGAGGCTGAATATACCTTCTCATTATGTCTCTGCTGACAGTGCGGGGCCTCAGGGTGCGTTATGGATAGAGAAACACTGGGAAGCAGCAAGGCGGATGCTGATTAGTGAGGGCGCCCGCGAAATAATTCTGGTCATTGATGAAATCCAGAAGCTTGAAAACTGGAGTGAGATGGTAAAGAAGCTGTGGGATGAGGATACCTGGACCAGGACTCCCCTGAAACTCATTATTTCAGGGTCATCACGACTTCTTCTTCAGGAAGGACTTACAGAGTCTCTCGGGGGGAGGTTTGAGATGACGCTCATGGGTCACTGGACCCTTAAGGAGATGCAGGAGGCTTTTGGCTGGAGTCCGGAGCAGTATGTCTGGTATGGCGGATACCCCGGCTCTGCAGTAATAGTTGACGATGAGATGAGATGGAAAAGATACCTGGCCGATTCTATAGTTGAAACAACCATCTCGCGTGACATCCTTATGCTCACACGGGTAGATAAGCCGGCATTGCTTCGCCGGTTATTTGAGACGGGCGTCAGGTATTCCGGGATGGAACTCTCTTATAACAAGATTCTTGGTCAGCTGCAGGATGCCGGCAATACAACTACTTTATCCCATTACCTGACGCTTCTCGGGTCTGCAGGATTATTATCAGGAATTGAAAAGTATTCCGGGAGTTTTGCCAGACAACGGGCATCAAGTCCTAAGTTCATGGTACACAATACAGCCCTGATGAGCTCGGCGGATATTGAATCTTTCAGCAGTATCAGGGAACATCCCGACAGGTGGGGAAGGTATGTGGAATCTGCAGTGGGGGCTCATTTGCTCGATGGCAGCATGAAAGGTCATTACAGGCTCTTTTACTGGAGGAAAGGTAACAGGGAGGTCGATTTTGTCCTTGCCAGGGGAGAGAAGATTATGGCAATGGAAGTGAAAACCGGAAGAATTCGCGGCAGATCCGGGCTTGATGATTTCAGGAAAGAATATCCTCATGCCAGTGTGATGCTTGTTGGTGATAAGGGAATTCCATGGCAGAAATTCCTCAGAACGGACACAGCCGGAATAATCTGAATATATTAATTATCAGCACTTCACCAGTGCTTCCTGCCTAATGCCTCCTGAGGTACAATATTCATACAGATAATATGTTATTTTATATTACATTTGCGGAAAAATAGTAACACTTGTAGCCATGGCAGAGAAGACAAGATATACGGATGAGGAGCTGGAGGAGTTCAGGCAGATAATCATGGCCAAGCTCGAGAAAGCAAGGAAGGATTATGATGTGCTCAAGGCAAGCATATCGCACGAGGACAATAATGATACAATGGACACCTCGCCCACCTTCAAGGTGCTGGAAGAGGGTGCCACCACCCTTTCAAAAGAGGAGGCCGGCAGGCTGGCACAACGGCAGCAGAAGTTCATTCATCACCTGCAGGCCGCGCTGGTTCGCATAGAGAACAAGACCTACGGCATATGCCGTGAGACGGGTAAGCTTATC
>WXFE01000147.1 GCA_009881065.1 Bacteroidales bacterium
GCAGGAATCCCTACTTCAATTCCACATCAAGGTACACCGAATGTCTCCCGTAGGTGTCAAAGAATGGTTTGTATAAAACACCATCAATCATAAACTCCAGCTTCGAGGGGTCACCGCTGATTGATTTGCTGATATCTGAAGCATCAAGGGTCACCTTGCGCCACTCGGTGCGGGGAGCGGGCTCCTGCGCTGCCAGCAGTACCGGACCCCAGAAGAGGCTCGCAATGTTCTGCTGATCCATCACCGGTTCAAGGTAGAATCTGAACGGCATGCGAAGCTCAACAGTATCGCCCTTCTTCCACTTGCGACTCAGGGTCAGATAACTCCCCGGAACCGCTTCACTCTTCACATCCTTGCCGTTGATCCTTACGAAGAATCCCTTCGTTGCCCAGTGAGGCACCCTCACATTCAGGTCGAACCTGCCCTTGCCGTCAATTGTCAGCACCGTATGGTCCTCCTTCGGGTAAGCCGTGGCCTGCTTAATAGTAATATTCCTTTCAGTCCATGTCAGCGTTGACGGCACATAGAGGTTCACATACAGCGCACTGTTATCGGCGCTCCTGAAGTAAATTGAGTTCTGCAGCTTGGTGCTGCTCTCCAGGGCCGTTCCGTTGCAGCACGAGAACCCGTTCATGTTCGGGTTGCCGAACTGCTTCATCGAGCCGGGTCTCAAAGGCACATGATAGGTGTTCCCGGCGTTGTGCTCGGCCACCGAGGCAAGTATATGATTGTACAGCCCGCGCTCATAGTAATCCATCAGCGCCGCATCCTGGTTGAAGAGGAAGAGGCTCCCTGTCAGCTTGAGCATGTTGTAGGTGGCGCAGGTCTCGTTCTGTCCGCCTGCGGCGAAACCGTTCTCATACAATGATGCCGGCTGCGCGGTGAAGCACTCCGCATTGTTCGGATTGCGTGCGCCTGCAACACCACCGATGCTGTACATGTAGTCGTGTGTGACCATGTCCCAGAAGTTGTCAGCGATGTTATAATACTCCGGTGCCCCGGTGCCCCGGTAAATCTCTATTGCTCCAACGATCTGCGGAATATGCTGGTTGGCATGCAGCCCGCGCAACATATCCACATTCTTTGCCAGCCCGTGCGCATGATCAGCATCGCCGTAGAACAGCCTGATGTTGTCAAACAACTGTGCAGCTTTCATGAAGCTGTCATCACCGGTGATACGTGACAGCCGTGCCAGTGCCTCGTTCATCCCACCGAACTCCCCGGCGATGTACCTGTTCCACATGCTTATCAGCGTCTCCTTTGGCAGCCGGCTCAGGCGGGCATATACCCATGTGGCCATCCCCTTCGCTATCTCCAGCGCCTTTCCGTTGCCGCTCACCTCGTAAACATCCATCAGCCCTGCCATGATCTTGTGCAGGGTGTAGTATGGTGCCCATATCTGAGCGTTCGAGCCGCCATAGGTGGCTCCCTTCTCCAGCATGATGAACTGGTCAGGCGGATAGGCGCTGATAAAACCTTTCCCCCAGTTCTGGTAGTCGGTGCGTATCCCTGCCTCGCTCAGGTCAGAGTCGTAGCCTGTTTTTCCCGCCGCGGGCGGAACAGCTGTAGGATCAGCCACATACTCTCCGCCGGCTGTCCGGGGCTGGCCTGACAACTGCGAGAGCTCATAGAGCGTTTTCACCATATAATCCATTTTGCCTGCGAACTTTGCCCGGAGCTCCGCATTATAACCGGTGCTTGCATAGGCCTGAGCGATGGCGCTGAGGTAATGTCCGGTAGCGTGACCGCGAAGCTTGGTCTGCTGGCTGTCCCACCCGCCGAGCGGCTGCGCGCCCACGGGCTGCTCCTGCCCGAAGGCATTGCGGAACATGTAAAGGAAATTATCAGGATTGGTGGCCTCGAGGCCTTTTATGAACTTGTCACGGTTCTCGATGAACTTTGTCTCCTGATTGTGAATGTCTGCATCAAGCCTTACCTGGTCAAGCCTGAAGGCCTCCAGCGTGCGATTCGGTGTGGCAGGGGCTTCCGCTGATCTGACGGTCACTACCACCCTGGGCTGCAGACTTGTACCGGCAACCTTTCCGGTCACCGTGTATGTTCCGGGGACAAGTACCTGGCTGTTATCCTCGGGAGCAGGCCAGATCACTCTCACATCTGGGCCCTCCGCACCATTGCTGTAAACCCCTTTTACAAAACGTGGCAGTCTTGGGAGGTTTCCAACAGTGGTCTCCACCTGCGTGTCAGGAATGCTGACCAGAAACGCATTGTACAGCTGCGGTGTTGTTGCAGGAAAAACCTGGAGGGTCTGTTCAGGCTGACCCCTGTGTGCTGCCTGCTGGCTGCCGCCTCTCAGAGCGGTGAAATAGATTCTCCCGATCTGTCTGGATGTCAGTGGAATGCGGTAAATGCGGAAATCGGAGAGCTTTGCATTCAG
Organism: Bacteroidales bacterium; assembly: GCA_009881065.1. GTDB lineage: Bacteria > Bacteroidota > Bacteroidia > Bacteroidales > VadinHA17 > SR-FBR-E99. The sequence goes on from WXFE01000147.1 coordinate 2,396, forward strand.
GAAACTCTTTTCACCGTCGATTGATTTGCCAACAAAGAGCTGGTTGTTATTTTCTGAATCAGTGTCAAACAGCTGTGACAGGTCAAGAGTGGCATCCTTAACCTCGGCGACCAGCGCACCATTCAGGTATGTACTCAGGGTCTTCGCCGGGATATCAAGAACTACTGCCAGATGGCTCCATTTCTTGAGAGGTACTGCATCAGAGGAAGTGGTATATATCTTTGATCCGGCCACAAATGCTGCCTGTAGTCCGGGCTTCTCCTTCGTTCCTGCCGGGGCAGCAAAGAAGTGCGAGTTGCTGTTCTTCCCGAAATCAAAAAACATCTGTCCCGGTTGTGCAGAGAGAAGGTTTATCCAGCCACAGATGGTAAGCGATTCTTCGCCTGACACCGCCTCGCCCGGGATGGAAACGTATGTCTCGCTTTCGCCCGAAAGGGCAAGAACATTACTGAAGAGGCTGTCAGGTATGAATCTGAAGTCCGTCCCCCGGGTGATGGCATGGAGGTTGTTGCGCGACCAGTCCCTGTCATTTCCCTTGAACTGGTAGCGTGATATCAATCCGGTTTCACCTATTCCGTCAAGCATCTGGTCACCATCCTGGGCAAATCCAGGGGATGTAACCAACGAGCATAAGATCAATACAATAACAATGAACAGCCTGTTAATCTTCATGATCAGAATTGTTTTCTTAATGTTTATCCGCCACTGTATCAGCAAGTTTAACAAATTCTCCTGACGGATATAAGAGAATTGTGGTCATTCCGCCCGACGGGCGAACTATTAACCGGCTATAAATATATAAAAAAATGTATTTATTACACTTATTCGATAAAATGTTATGATTCTGAAAAAACTTTGCTGCAAATCCTGTGGTGATGTTGTTGTCTTAATACAGGTTGCGAAGCTATCTGACCCAGTTAACGGTCTCCTCCTTCGTTTTGCGGGGCGATGCGCCCGAGATGGCGTCACTGCTTTTCTCCATGTTACCCACGCGAATCATCATGACAGGAGAGAATTCCTCGGGTATCTGCAGTGCCTCTTTTTTGCTTCTGACAGCGGCTACCGGGGCGCCGTAAATCCTTGCTCCGAGGCCCATTGATGTTGCCGCGACGAACATGTTCTGTGTTGCCAGTCCGCAGTCGAAATCGGGTGTGGCGCCTGATTGTGACACTTTGCCGGAGATGACTATGATCACATTCCCCGGTGTGATGTTGGGGATGATCTCCTTCATCACTGCTTCGTTCGTAATTACCGTGAAGTGCCATGGCTGTGCGTTTCTTGCGCTTGGTGCCTTGATGCCGCACTGCAATATCATATCAATCTGCTGATCAGTGACAGGCACGCTGGTGAAGTTCCGGGGTGACCATGCCGA
>WXFE01000148.1 GCA_009881065.1 Bacteroidales bacterium
AAATAAGTACCATCTTACTAAGACGGAGCAGGACATTATGTCATATGTTTTTGATAAAACGATATAAGTTTACTGGAGGAGGAGCCTGTGAAAATTTTTGTGTAAACGAGTAGCCGCCGGGTTTAAAGAACGCCACATCTGTCACCAATTGCCATTCTGCCTCACCTTAAAAACTATGCCGTCCATCCAGACAACATAGTAGACAGGATCAAGGGGACGCTGCTGCCATTCCTTGATATGTAATCACAGAGCGGTCTTCACTCCTGTATCAGGAATCGCATATTCTGAATTAACTCTTAATGATCTGGATTTCATCCCACCAGCAGAATTCATGGAGCAATATCGGTTAGATTACCAGGAAATGCAGAGGAGTATGATTTATGGTAAATGTCCTGATTTTGAGGAACTCATTGAACATCTACGAAATCTGGTTAATAACTGATTAATACCAACATTCGAGAACCTCTTTCTTCGTCCAATTAAGTTGTGTATTCTGAATGATTATTGCCATTCCATCAGGAGTTCTTTGAAAATATGGGTTTTATGGCGATCATTTTTTATCCCAACCGGAGCCGCTTTTTTTATGAGGTTTGCTCAAGTCCGGGAAAATGCCGGGGAAGGCATTGACTTAAAAAAACCGTTGAAAATCAACGGTTTCTGTTTTTATTTGGGCGGTGCGGACGGGACTCGAACCCGCGACCCCCGGCGTGACAGGCCGGTATTCTAACCAAACTGAACTACCACACCAAAAGCGATGCAAAATTAATCCAATTTTCTATTCCTCAAAATATTTCCTGAAAATATATTGTGGCGCAACAATAATGACCTGTCAGCAGCGGAAATACCTGATATTGGATGTAATAAATGCTTTGAAGCAACCCGCCGCGGTCGCATGGTGCCGCTGGAGGACCTTCATCAGATGTAATAAATGCTTTGAAGCAACCGGAGATATATCAGGTTTACTGTTCTTGTTCTGAAGCCGTATCATGAAGAAGTATGCGGAGGTGCTATTGCCATACTGGCAGGTGATTAGCTCCTTGCGGGCATGAAGAGATTCAGCAAGATGGAATGGAGCTTCAGGGCAGGCCAGCCAGGCAAACTTTTTGCCCGGATAGTAAAATTGCAGATTATGAGTCAGGTAGTTTGAAGAAGCTGAAGTTTACATTTCCGTATTTACGGTGGTCAGTCCGTAAGGCGTGGTTAGAAAAATCAGCCGATTTCGGATGTTCGAGAATGAAAAGAGTTGAGTTATGCACAGCTCCCGAAGCCATTACCATGTCAGGAATATTGGCGAGCCACCTGAGATTGTAGGGTGGGTCAGCAAAGATGATATCAAACTGTTTATGACAGATCTTCAGCCAGTCGCGCACGTCAATGCGGTGAACCCTTGCATGTTCAGGACCGAGGTCACGCAGGGTTTTGCTGATGAATGCGCAGCTGCGCCGGTCAGTCTCCACAACATCAATATCAGAGGTTCCCCGGGATGCAAACTCAAAGCTTATTGCTCCGGTTCCTCCGAAGAGGTCGAGCAGGGAGACAGCTGAGAAGTCATACCTGTTATTCAGGATATTCATCAGTCCTTCGCGGGCGAAGTCAGTGGTGGGCCTGGCGACGAAGCCTGATGGTGGCTCAATCAGCCTCCCCCTGTATTTGCCGCCAATTATTCGCACGAGGCCGCAGTAAAGAGGTTCAGCCACCGATGCATGCGCACCTCGTTCATGACATAGCTGAAGCTCTGCCTGATGATGGGAGAGGCGAACTTTATACCGGTCGAAAAGTTCAGGAGCGCCAGGTGCGTTTCGCTGTAGGGCTCAATCAATCCGCTGGCATAGATGGTTTCATCATGCCGGATGCTCTTCCTGTCAAGCACGCCGAAGAGAAAATAGGCCACATCCTGAGGTGATGATATTGCAAAACTGTTGCAGAAGGTGATATTCCGTTTTTCTGCAATGATTACCGTGGCAAAACTCTTTTCAAGGTGGAGGTGTATATAACAGTCGTCCGTGTTTCTGCATGCTGCCGACACGTGGGCGAGCAGCGGCTTGGTATGATGCCAGGGCGTCACGCCGTGCCAGTACGAAGGGATAATACCAGATATTTCCCTGCCCGGAGAAAAGAGCACAACAGCATCGGGAAAGGGAACATCATTGGTTACTATCCCCTCTTCGGCGGTTACGCCGAAGTTGAAGCGGAAATAATCATCACGGAGAGCGGGCTCATAAACCGTCGCCGGAATCATTGTGGAAATAAGCGACGGAGTGATAATGCGGATTTTCCTGTAACGTCTCCTGAGGAAATCATCAGAATCAAGAATCTCACTGTAGGTCCGGACAGTTCCTTCCGGCATCCCTTCGAGGGGATAATGCCTGAGCATGACATACTTGCCGCGAAGCAGGTCAAGCACGGCAAGAGAGACACCCTCTTCAGAAAGCTCAAGCGTAAGGTCGTAATTGTCTGTCGCGTTTATGTCGAGGGTCTCATCAATGAGCTCCAGGGGATATATCTGCGACCTGGTCATCAATCCTCCCAGTTCCCGGCATTGTTATTGGGCACTTTAACATCACCCACCTTCATGCCCGGAAATCCTCCCGTGACTCTCGTTTTCTGATCATTGTAGTTGACAACCAGTTGCCTGTCGAGGTCACTGAGGAAGACATCATTGAGAACGTAGGCCTCGAACACGTTGACCATCACCATGGAGGCTGTCATCACTCTTCCGGCTGACATCTGAAATTCAATGTTCTCCAATCCGGGGACAAACCTGAGCTGATCTATCGGGTAGCCTTCCTTGAATACGGAATCACGTACGGGGATATAGCTGGTGTCACGGCTTATAAGACCTTTCCTGACAGCTTCTCTCTCGGTAGTTATACCGGATGCAATCATTTCATCGGTCAGCGAACCTATCTTGAACACAAGTGGAAGCGAATCAGTTTTGAGGAAGGTTATCAGTGTGTCAAAGCTGCCCGTGTAATATCCCTTTACTGATTTAAAGGCCTCCTGGGCAGTCCTGATATCAATGAGTTTCTCTTTTATTGCAGATTCCCTGAATTCCCTTTCTTTTTTGAAGCGGATAGGCTCCATAATACTTTCATAAAGAAAATAGATCAGCACGATAATGATAATGGTGAGTACAATGTTGAGAGCCTTTTTCATAACTTATATGATCGATAGTTGATAACTTTGTGCAAATTTAAGAAAAAGAGCAGACGATTATCAGGTTTGTAGAAATAAAATGAGAAAGGAAAACATATACAATCTTCTCACCAAAAATCTGGGTTACCTGCCCACGCAAGACCAGTCTGACTGTATGCGTCTGCTGTCAGGATTCGTTGCCGACAACACCAATGACGTGATTTTCCTCATGACCGGATATGCCGGTACCGGGAAGACGAGCGTCATCGCCTCGCTGGTAGCCACCCTGAACACTCTCCGTCAGAAATCGGTTCTTCTTGCTCCAACCGGAAGGGCTGCAAAGGTGCTGACCTCCTACACGGGCATGGATGCCTACACCGTTCACCGGAAGATATACAGGCAGAAGTCGGCCACTGACGGGGTTGGCAGATTTGTCCTGGACCGTAACTTTCACAAGGAGACCTATTTCATTGTTGATGAAGCCTCGATGATCCCTGAGGAGTCATCGGAAGGCTCGATGTTTGGAAGTGGCCGGTTGCTTGATGATCTTTTGGAGTATGTGTATACGGGAACTGACTGCAAGCTGATACTGGTGGGTGATGTTGCGCAGTTGCCGCCGGTAGGATCAATAGTGAGTCCGGCACTGGATGAGAATGTGTTGCGGGGCACCGGATTCGCCCTGCAGATGTTTGAGCTTCGCCAGGTGATCAGGCAGAGTGAAGGGTCCGGCATACTGATGAATGCCACAGCCGTCCGGCAGCAGGTAAGTGACGGCGACCTGTCAGTGCCGGAGCTTGTTCTTCATGGATACAGTGACATCGTTCGCCTAGGAGGAGCCGAGCTCATTGATACGCTGACAGAGGCATATGACCGCTGTGGCACTGACGGTGTAATAGTGGTTGTCAATTCCAACAACCTGGCCAACAGGTATAACCAGGGCATCCGTAACATGGTCTTCTTCCGCGAGGAGGAGATAAGCTCCGGTGACCTTGTCATGGTGGTGAAAAATAACTACTATTGGCTCAATGAGGAGGAGAGTACCTCTTTCATCGCCAACGGCGATATCGCCGAAGTGAAGAGGATAAGGAGATACGAGGAGGTGTACGGGATGCGGTTTGCTGAGATGACCCTATGGTTCCGGGATGCTGAACTGGAGATTGATGCGAAGGTGATGCTTGACACCCTTATGATGCGCACCCCGTCACTATCTGCGGAGAAGTCGCGCGAACTCTATTTTGCTGTACTGGCAGACCATCCGGGCATAAAATCGAAAAGGAAGCAGTATGAGGCGGTGAGGAACGACCCCTACTACAATGCACTTCAGATCAAGTTTGCGTATGCGGTGACCTGTCACAAGTCGCAGGGCGGCCAGTGGGAGAGGGTTTTCATTGATCAGGGGATGTTTAACCGGCAGGAGCCGACAATTGATTACCTGAGATGGTTCTATACAGCCCTGACCAGGGCGACGGACAAGGTGTACCTGGTCAATTTCCCGGACAGTTTCTTCAGGTAGGAAACCGGCAACGGCAGCCATCGGGCTCATCGGAATAATTTCAGTTTTTCCCGGATACGCAATTTTCCCGGCATGGTGGGTGGGTGTGGCGCATCCCAAACATTTGTAGCGGGCAAGGGAATAGAAGCCCTTTGCCTTCTGTAATTCAGAAAAGATTGAAAAAAGAATCTCCTTTTGCAAAGGAATGTCGCCTCTTTATCTTCTGCCCGACAGTCTGCACTGCTAAAGAGGTGAGGGAATAGATTAATAATAGAATTCTCTGTATATATTTGTACAAAAGAATCAATTTCGCCATTATGAAATCTTACCGTAAGGAATTCTGGATCGAGACACTGCATCGCAGGGATTATGTCAATATTACCCGCCAGGTTGAGAAGTGCCTGGAAGAGAGCGGAATCAAGGAAGGCTTACTACTTGTTAATGCCATGCATATAACGGCAAGTGTTTTCATCAATGATGCTGACCACGGGCTGCATAACGACTTCGAGGAGTGGCTGGAGAAGCTGGCGCCGGAGAAGCCTCACTCTCAATACCGGCACAACACTTTTGAGGACAACGCTGATGCCCACATGAAGCGCCAGGTTATGGGGCGTGAGGTAGTGGTCGCAGTAACCAACGGCAAACTCGACTTCGGTCCGTGGGAGCAGATCTTCTACGGCGAGTATGACGGAATGCGGAGGAAGCGGGTGCTGGTGAAAATAATCGGGGAATAGACTGGAAATAGCTGGCAATGCCAGTCAGCAGTAAATCAGCCAGTTAATGACTGACAGCTGTCGGCCGCTGACTATCGGCCACAGAGTGCCGACTACTGGCTAACAGTTGTCGACTCCCACCACAGACTTCAGATTACAGACTGCCAACTGCAGGCTACAGATTCATATCCTTAATGACAGCATCAATATGATCTTCCAGTTCCTGCCAGAGGCCCGGGAACTGAGAGGTCTCCTTCATCGTGGTGCTGGTGCTGAAGTAGAACTTTATCTTTGGTTCGGTACCGGAGGGACGCACGGATATCTTCGTACCGTTGGCAAGGAAGAACTGGATCACATTTGACTTTTCCAGGTCAAGGGGTGTTTTAATGCCGGTGGCGGGGTCGGTTGAAACCTGCAACAGGTAATCATTTATCCTGATCACCCTGCTTCCTGCAATTGAAGCCGGCGGATTGGTGCGGTATCCTTCCATCATGCTCTTTATCTCGGCAGCTCCCTCAGCCCCTTCCCTGACCACGTTGACCAGTTTTTCCCTGAAGAGGCCGTACTCGATGTAGATGTCAAGCAGCAGTTCCCACATAGATTTGCCATGATCGGCAGCCCATGCCGCTACCTCAGCGACGAGGGCGCATGATGAAACAGCGTCCTTGTCCCTGACATAATCGCCCGGCAGGTAGCCGTAGCTCTCTTCACCTCCGCCAATGTATTTCTCTTTACCTTCCAGGTCACGTATGAGGGCTGCGAAATATTTGAACCCGGTGAGAACATTGTAATTCTTCACGCCGTTCTGTTCAGCTATCCTGTCAAGCAGGTCAGACGTAACTATAGTATTGACAAAGTATTCATTGCCTTTCAGCTCACCTTTCTGTTTCTTTTGCGAGACGATGTACCAGGTCAGCAATGCTGCTGTCTGGTTCCCGTTCAGCAGCACGAACTCACCGGAAGGTTTTCTTACTGCTATTCCCAGGCGGTCTGCATCAGGGTCTGTAGCCATCACCAGGTCGGCATTCTTCTCGCGCGCCAGGCTTAGGGCCATGGCCAGTGCCTCAGGGTCCTCCGGATTGGGAGAACGCAGGGTGGGGAAGTTGCCATCGGTAATACTTTGGGCTTCAACAGAATGGATATTATTGAAGCCATACATTCTCAGTATCTGCGGAACCATTTTGTATCCCGTACCGTGAAGTGGAGTATAGACAATTCCCATGTCAGCATTTCGCCTGATTATTTCCGGATTGAGGCTCAGTTTCAGCACCTCTTCCAGATACTTGTTGTCTGTCTCTTCGCCAAGCATCACAATCCGGGAAGGATCTCCGCCAGCGGCTATCTCCTTTACTGACCTGATGTTCCGGACCTCATTGATGATTCCCCTGTCATGGGGAGAAACCACCTGGCCGCCATCCTTCCATGAAACTTTATAACCGTTATATTCTTTAGGGTTGTGCGAGGCGGTGATGATGACGCCGGCGTCACAACCGTGCAGTCTGATGGCGTAGGAGAGCACCGGTGTTGGCCTCAGAGACTCAAACAAGTATGCGGTAAAACCATTGGCAGTGAAGATGTCAGCGGCCACTTTGGCGAAATAGCTGCTGTTATTCCGACAGTCATATGCTATTGCCACCTTGATGGATGACGGATTGGCTGCATGTTTTTTCAGATAGTTTGAGAGTCCCTGTGTTGCCATCCCCAGGGTGTAGCGGTTCATCCTGTTGGTGCCGGCGCCCATAATGCCGCGCAGGCCGCCGGTGCCAAACTCAAGGTCCTGGTAGAATGCGTCGATAAGACTTTTCTCGTCGTTCTCCATCATATGTTTCACCTCGCTGCGGGTTGGTTCGTCAAACTCTTCCCCGAGCCATGCCGATGCTTTCTTCCTGATTTCTTCTATGTTGATCATATCCTGTTTATTTTTGAGATACAGTTGTTAAGGCTTTTACGCCAATGTGGTATTGTGATGTTGAAAGACTCCTTTATTCTTGTCTTGTCAAGCACGCTGTATGCCGGCCTTTTCACCTTTGAAGGCCATGCTGAGCTCCTGACGGGAATGACGGAACAGTGTGACCCTGCCTCCCTGATGATCTCGATGGCAAGGTCATACCAGCTGCAGACGCCCTCATTCGAATAGTTGAAGATTCCCGGGACGAAGTTATGCTTATTACGGATCACGCCGCTGATAATTTCCATAATGGCATTTGCAAGATCGGCAGCATAGGTTGGTGAACCCGCCTGGTCAAAGACCACGCTGATATCCTGTGATGATCCGGCCTTGCGGAGGATAGTCTTTACGAAATTATTTCCGTAGGAGGAGTATAGCCATGATGTCCTGATGACCATTGTGCCGGGCCAGGACAAGGCAATCTTTTCTCCGGCCAGTTTACTGCGTCCGTAAGCTGATGCCGGCGAAGGTGTGTCATACTCGGTATATGGCACCGGGCTGTTGCCGTCAAAGACATAATCAGTAGAGATGTGAATCAGCCTGCAGTCGGTTCCCCCGAGGGTGCTGACCAGATTACCGACCGCTTCGGCGTTAATGATGGTCGCAAGCTTTTCCTCGTCCTCAGCCCTGTCAACAGCTGTATATGCTGCGCAGTTTATGATCCATGAAGGTGCATTTGAAGCGATGAATGCAGCCGTCGCTCCGGCATCGGTTAAATCAAGCTCGCCGATATCAGTGAATATGAATTCATAGCCGCTGTAACGGGTTGACAGTTCCCTGATCTCACTGCCCAGTTGTCCGGATGCTCCGGTCACCAGTATAGTTGTCATGATCTGAAGATGAAGTTAGTTGAAATCTCTTTGAAGAGAGGCTGTTTGAGGTCTTTGGGGCTTATGACCGGAGTTTCGTCCCTGAGCATCCAGTCGATTCCGAGTGCAGGGTCCAGGGCATTGATTCCCCTTTCATGTTCAACTGAATAGGTGTTGTCACACTTGTAAAGCACTATTGCCTTTTCACTGAGCACTGAGAAACCATGGGCAAATCCTTTGGGAATAAGGAACTGTAGTTTTTTTTCAGAGTCAATTATCAGCCCGAACCACTTCCCGAAGGTTGGGGAACCCCTGCGGATATCCAGTGCAACGTCATAGATGCGCCCCTCAATCACCCTTATCAGCTTTGCCTGTGCAAACGGCTCCTCCTGGTAGTGGAGGCCCCGGATAACACCCCTGCTGGATCTTGATTCGTTATCCTGAACAGGTTCGTAGACTATTTCGTTATTTAAGTATTTCTGCTTGTTATAGCTTTCAAAGAAATAACCTCGGGAGTCATAAAAAACATCCGGTTCAATTATAAGAAGCCCCGGGAATTCAGTTTTGTGTACCTGCATTTTCAGATATTTTCGTTTGCCACTTTCAGAAGATACTGTCCGTACTGGCTTTTGGCCAGCGGTTTGGCCAGATCGATCAGTTTTTTCCGGGTTATGAAACCGTTATTGTAGGCGATTTCCTCGATGCAGGAAGCGCTGAGTCCCTGCCTTTGCTGTAATGTTGCAATGAAGTTGGATGCCTGGAGGAGGCTGTCAAATGTTCCTGTATCAAGCCAGGCCATTCCGCGACCGAAAAGTTTTACTTCCAGTTTTCCTTCCTGCAGGTAGAGCCTGTTCAGATCAGTTATCTCCAGCTCTCCACGGGGTGAGGGTTTAAGACTGCGCGCCTTGCCGGCAACAGTATTATCATAGAAATAAAGGCCTGTTACAGCATAGTTCGATTTGGGCTTCAACGGTTTTTCCTCGATGCTTAAAACCTTCAGTTCAGAATCAAATTCCACCACACCGTATCGCTCCGGGTCATTGACAGCATACCCGAAGACTATGGCGCCCTCTTTCAGCATTGCAGCCTGTTTGAGGATGCGTACAAAGCCCTGGCCGTAAAAGATGTTGTCGCCCAGGATCATGCAAACATTATCATCACCGATAAAGTCCTCACCGATGATGAATGCCTGTGCCAGCCCGTCAGGCGAAGGCTGCTCGCGGTAGGTAAAGTTCATGCCCAGCCTCGATCCGTCACCCAGTAATGCCTTGAAGCTTGGCAGGTCGCGCGGAGTGGAGATGATCAATACTTCACGTATACCAGCAAGCATAAGCGCTGACAACGGGTAGTAGATCATGGGCTTGTCATAGACCGGAAGCAGCTGTTTGGAAATGGCTTCGGTAATCGGGTGAAGCCTGGTGCCGGACCCGCCGGCAAGGATAATGCCTTTCATCAGCAAATATTTACGTTATACAGATGACAAAAATAGAAAAAAGAGCCAATCTAAACAGTGACCGCAGCGCTTCACTGTTTTTTAAATCTTATATCCTGAAAATCTGTTATTTGTTCAACGTCAGATTAAAAAAATAATTATATTTGCAACCTGTTTTTAAACAATATAATGTCTAACTTATTAATTTTCAATTAATTTATTAAAGATGAGTGAAAATAGCGAAAACGCCAACACCATTTCAAACGAAGAGGTTAAGGTGAATGAGACCGTTGCTGAAGCAGTAAAATCAGAAGAAGTTGTGATTGAGTCAGCAGGTGAGATGGTTGCTGAAGAAGAGCCGATTCTGAAGGAAAAGAAAGAAAAAAAGGAGAAGGATGAAGCACCTGCAGCAGCTGCCTCAGTAGCAGCCGTACCGCCTGAAGATTTTGACTGGGAGGCCTATGAGCGTGACGGATTTTCGTTGAATGCGAACCGTGCCGAGCAGGAGAAGATTTATGAAGAGACCCTTTCAACAGTAGCAGTTGATGAGGTTGTTGAAGGTACAGTCATTTCGATGAATAACCGTGAAGTGGTTATCAACATCGGGCAGAAGTCAGAGGGCGTGGTGAGCCTTAACGAATTCCGCTACAATCCGGACCTCAAGGTAGGTGACAAGGTGGAGGTCTATGTTGAGAGCCAGGAAGACAAGAGGGGTCAGCTGGTGCTTTCACACAAGAAAGCCAGGGCTTACAACTCATGGGACCGTGTCAATACTGCCCTTGAGAACAACGAGATCATCACCGGTTACATCAAGTGCCGCACGAAGGGTGGCATGATTGTCGATGTCTTCGGTATAGAGTCGTTCCTTCCCGGATCACAGATTGATGTCAAGCCGATCCGTGATTATGACGTATATGTTGGCAAGACCATGGAATTCCGTGTTGTGAAGATCAACCAGGAGTTCAAGAACGTGGTTGTGTCACACAAGGCTCTCATTGAAGCCGAGCTTGAGCAGCAGAAGAAGGAGATCATTTCCAGGCTTGAGAAGGGCCAGGTGCTCGAGGGTACTGTCAAGAACATCACCTCATATGGTGTATTCATTGACCTCGGCGGTGTTGACGGACTTATCCATATTACCGATCTCTCATGGGGCAGGGTCAACCATCCCGAGGAGATCGTTCAGCTTGATCAGAAACTCAATGTTGTTATCCTCGACTTCGACGATGAAAAGAAGAGGATCGCCCTGGGTCTCAAGCAGCTTGCCCCGCATCCGTGGGATTCGCTCAGCGAAAGCCTTCAGGTTGGAGACAAGGTCAAGGGTAAGGTTGTTGTCATGGCTGATTACGGTGCGTTTGTAGAGATAGCCCCTGGTGTTGAAGGGCTTATCCACGTGTCTGAGATGTCATGGTCACAGCACCTGCGCAGTGCACAGGAGTTCATGAAGGCAGGCGACGAGGTTGAGGCTGTCATCCTGACCCTTGACCGCGAGGAGCGCAAGATGTCTCTCGGCATCAAGCAACTCAAGACTGATCCATGGGAGAATATAGAACAGAAATACAGTGTCAACTCAAGCCACAAGGCTCGCGTTCGCAACTTCACCAACTTCGGTGTATTTGTAGAGATTGAAGAGGGTGTTGACGGCCTGATTCATATTTCAGACCTCTCATGGACGAAGAAGATAAAGCATCCTGCCGAGTTCACCGCCATTGACGCGGAGATTGACGTGGTGGTCCTTGAGATTGACAAGGAGAACAGGAGGTTGAGCCTCGGTCACAAGCAGCTTGAGGAGAATCCGTGGGAAGTGTTTGAAGATATCTTCACAGTTGACTCCATTCATGAGGGAACAGTCATCGAGGTCTTTGACAAGGGCGCCATCATTGCGCTGCCTTACGGTGTTGAAGGTTTTGCAACTCCTAAACATCTTGTGAAGGAAGACGGTACCCAGGCTGCTGTGGAAGACAAGCTCAACTTCAAGGTGATTGAATTCAACAAGGGAGCCAAGAAGATCATCGTTTCTCACAGCCGCGTTTTTGAGGATGAAAGAAAGGGTGCGGAAACTGCCTCAAGGCGAAGCGAAGCTGAAAGCACCAGGAAGGCAGCCCGCAAGATCAAGGCCAGCCTTGAGAAGACGACTCTCGGAGACATAACTGAGCTTCAGGCCCTCAAGGATGAGATGGAAGAAAAAGAAGCTAAAAGCCTAGGTAAAAAGAAAAAATAACCTTATTTTTAGTTGCCAAAATAATCAGCTATGGATTTCAATATTGACAAAAAGCAGCAGTGCACTGTTATAAGCATTGAAAATGAAAAACTTGATACCCATATTGCACCTTCTTTAAAGTCGGAGCTGGTACTTATTTCAGGCAAGGGAGAGAAGAATATCATTCTTGACCTTAAGAAGTGCCAGTACTGTGATTCGTCGGGTTTGAGTGCCATACTGGTAGCAAACAGGCTCTGCAAGAACGCCGGCGGTACTTTTGTGCTGTGTGGGCTGAACGAGGCTGTGGAGAGGCTGATAACCATCTCGCAGCTTGATACAGTTCTCTCCATAACCGCTGATACAGAAGAGGCAGAGAAACTCATCTCCTGAGAAGAGGCAGCTGCATGGCATTCAGGCTGACCATACTGGGTACAAGCTCTGCTCTGCCCACCTCAGACCGATATCCGACCGCTCATGTGCTCAATGTGCATGAGCGGTTGTTTTTAATTGACTGTGGCGAGGGCACGCAGATGCAGATGCGACGCTACAGAATCCGTTTCGGACGGATCAACCATATTTTTATCAGTCATCTTCACGGTGATCACTTCTTCGGGGTTTATCCCCTGCTTTCCACCTATAACCTTATGGGGAGGAAGACGCCGCTTAACCTTTATGCCCCTGCTCCGGCAGAGGAGTTGATAACCAGGCATCTGGCCGATTTTGACATCAATCTCGGATTTGACCTTGCCGTTCACACGGTCTCGGGGCGAAGCCTGAAGCAGGTTCTTGACGATAAGCGGGTGGAGGTATTCTCTTTTCCGCTGAAACACCGCATACCGACATATGGGTACCTTTTCAGGGAGAAGATGCCTGACCGCAATATGATAAAGGAGAAGATCACAGAATACGGGCTTTCAATTGAAGAGATCGCCACCGCGAGAAGGGGTGGTGATATAATCCGTGAGAATGGCGAAATCATACCTTGCACCGAGGTCACCATGGAGCCCCGCCGGCCAGCCTCATATGCCTTCTGCAGTGATACCGGCTGGTTTAAGAAACTGCCGTCATACGTGAAGGGTGTTGATCTTCTTTACCATGAAGCCACCTTCGGAGCCGACAATGATGCACTGGCGGTCAAAACCCTCCACTCTACGGCCAGCCATGCTGCCAGGGTAGCACTGGAAGCGGGAGCAGGCAGACTGTTGCTCGGCCACTTTTCTTCCCGTTACCGGTCAACGACAATGCTGGAGGATGAAGCGCGAAATATCTTTCCTGCTACCGAAGCTGCACGGGAAGGTAATACATATGAGATCGGCTGATAACCTGGTAACAACAGATTAATTATCTTTGACTCTTTGATAACCACCTTAATAAATCACGGGTGCAGAAAAGAATCCTGATCCCTGGCCTGTCGGATGGCATTTACTCCTCTGTTGCGTCGCCGAAGTCCTGGAATGGAAATTGAAGTGAAGTCAAGAGAAAAAAACGGAAATGACAAAGAGACTTATTCTGACAATTGTTGCTGCCCTGCTGCTTCAGGGCACTGCTCTCAGGTCACAGGGGCTAACCCGGGAGACATTCAAGCTGGGGAAAACCCTTGCCCTGCTGGAGACAATTTATGTTGACAGTGTCAACATTTCAGCCCTGACCGAGCAGATGATAATAAACACGCTTCGTAACCTTGACCCTCATTCGGTATATATACCTGCAAAGGATGTGCAGGAAGAGAATGAGCCGCTCCAGGGCAATTTCGAAGGGATCGGGATTCAGTTCAACCTGCTAAATGATACGATTATAATTATCTCACCCATTCCGGGAGGACCGTCGGAAAAGGTTGGCATTATAGCCGGCGACAGGATAATATTCATTGCCGGTGAAAAGGTTGCCGGCATGGGTATCTCCACCACCGGGGTACAGAAGAGACTCAGAGGGCCGAAGGGAACGAAGGTTGATGTACTGATCTTCAGGAAAGGAGAGAAGGAACTGCTCGATTTTACGATCACCCGTGACAAGATACCGGTAAACAGCCTTGATGCGGCATATATGGTAACAAATAATGTGGGATACATCAAGCTCAGCCGTTTTTCAGAGCAGACCGCCGTTGAGTTTTCGCAGGCAGTTGAGAAGCTGAAAATGAGAAAAATGGAGCATCTGGTGATAGATCTCAGGGGCAACTCGGGAGGTTATATGATCCCTGCGGTTCAGATAGCCGATGAGCTTCTTAAGGACGAGGAACTGATTGTATATCTCGAGGGATTGCATACATCGAGGCAGGAATACCGTAGCATGCCTTCAGGAGAGCTTACAAGGGCCCGTGTTGCCATACTGCTTGACGAGGGCTCCGCCTCAGCCAGTGAGATTCTGGCAGGAGCGGTGCAGGACTGGGACAGGGGTGTGATCATCGGGCGCCGCAGTTTCGGCAAAGGCCTGGTGCAGAACAGGTTTCCGCTTCCTGATGGTTCAGAGGTCAGGCTCACCGTTGCAAGATACTACACCCCATCGGGCCGCTCCATCCAGACTCCATATGACGAGGGTTTTGACAAGTATTTCCAGACATTCTACAGCAGATATTTCAACGGAGAGCTTATACACCCTGACAGCCTTAACCTGCCAGACTCACTCAAGGCTTTAACCATCAGGAACAAACGGGTGGTCTATGGAGGAGGAGGCATCAGTCCGGATATCTTTATACCTGTTGATACTACTTATTATTCTGATTATTACCGTGACCTTATCAGGACTTCCACTCTCACGAATTACATGCTTTCCTACACTGACCGTAACCGGTCAGATATTGCCCGGCGGTACAGGAGTTTTGATCTATTCAGCAGAGAGTATGAAATTGACGCTGCAGCCATTGAAGGGCTGAAGGCGGCAGGGGAGAAGAACGGTGTCAGGTTTGACCAGACGCAGTATAATCTATCTGCCCCCGAGATAAAATCAGTGATGAAGGCTCTCATAGCCCGTGACATCTGGGATATGAATGAGTATTTCATGGTTATCAATGAGAATGACCAGGCAATCAGTAAGGCACTTGAAGTGCTGAATGATTCTCAGCTCTACGAGACGCTTCTCGGATATCGTAAGCCACAGTAATGAAGCTTCTTGCAAAAACTCACTATGGTCTTGAACAGGTTTTGGCTGAGGAGCTGAAGGGCCTTGGCGCTTCCGGTATTGCTGTCCTCAACAGGGCAGTTGCCTTTGAAGGGTCAAAACTGCTGCTGTACACTGTCAACTACTGCAGTCGTCTTGCGCTGTCAGTGCTTATGCCTGTATCATCATTCGGCATTTCCGGTCAGAAAGACCTGTACAACGGGGCGGTCGCCATCGAGTGGGACCGTTATCTTGACCCCGGTAAAACAATTGCGGTGACGGCAGTTGTCAATTCTCCCCATTTTCCCCATTCGGGCTATGCAGCCCTGCTGGTGAAGGATGCCATTGCCGATTTCTTCCGCAGGCTGACACTCAGAAGGCCGTCGGTGGATGCGAAGGATCCCGACCTGCTGGTGAACGTTCACATCAGCAACAACAGGGTAACCATATCAATTGACTCAACGGTGGTGCCTCTTTACAGGAGAGGTTACCGCCGGAGAATGTCGGAGGCTCCTCTGAGCGAGGTGCTTGCCGCGGGGCTGATAGCCCTTTCGGGCTGGAAGCCCGGAACACCACTGACTGATGGCATGTGCGGATCAGGTACCATAGTGACGGAAGCCGGGCTCATCTCATGCAATATTGCTCCCGGGAGAATGAGGAAAAATTTCGGATTCATGAGATGGAAGGATTATGATGCTGCACTCTTCAGGTCAGTCAGGTTCGATGCCGAAAAGCGGGAAAGAAAATCACCAGCCGCGATATTCGGCAGTGACATATCTGCTGAAGCCTGTGCCATTGCCAGAGCAAACGTCAGGGCAGCAGGCCTGGAGGATACCGTTGAGATATCCGGACGTGATTTCTTTGAATCACCTCCTCCGGCTGAAAACGGAATGCTGATTATCAACCCGCCATATGGCAGGCGCCTGGGAACACCTGATATGGATGAGTTCTATGGCAGGATCGGTTCAGTGCTGAAGCACCGTTATGAGGGTTACACTGCCTGGATCCTGTCGGGTGACATGGATTCGCTCAGGAAGGTAGCGCTTAAACCTTTTCGCAAGTTCGACCTTCTCAACGGTGATATTGAATGCCGTTTCCAGGGCTATGAGCTCTACGGAGGAACCAGAAAACATAAAAATGTTTCCGGTGCCTGAAACAGGTTTTGTTACTAACCGGTGCATTCAGATTCAAAAAAAGGTTGTCATTTCCAAAATAATAAGAGGGTATGTTGGCTTTTGTCAACAATAATATATTTTTGTTACTCGTTCTAGCTTTGTATACTTGCACAGAGGCCCGATGAGCTTTGACCTTGAAAATCTTGTGAGCGACCTTGACATCAGAGGAGCAGTCCTTTATTACAAGGGAAATGTTGAGTCGGACACAATAACGAAGGCATTGGACCTTGTGGAGGCAAAGTTGTTTGCGACGCGTGAAGCCCCCAGGCTGAGAAAGAAGGTTTACAATGTGCTGGTGGAGAGCCTTCAGAACCTCTATCACCATTCAGACAGGGTGCCGAGAGGTTACCATGCTGCCAGGCCTGACAGGTTTGGGTTGGTGGTGATGGAAAAAACCGAAAGGGGTTATCGCATCACAACATGCAATTTTGTAGCCATTGTGAGAGTTAAGGAGCTTGAGGAGAAACTGACCAGGATAAACCGTTCTACTCCTGAAGAGATTAAGGAACAGTATAAGGATGTCCTTAATAATCAGGAGATAACGGAGAAGGGGCTTGGCGGACTGGGGTTACTTGATATAGCCAGGAAGACAGGCCATCGCATTGATTTCAGGTTCAGGCAATACGATAGTCTGAATACTGCGTTCCGGCTCACTGCAGTGGTGGCACAGGTATAGAAAAATTAACAAAAAAAAGATAGTTATGGAACCGATCATTATTGAAGGAACACCGAAGACACCGTCGATAAAGTTTGATACAAGGGATGGTGTATTTGAAATTAAGGGGAGGTCGATACCGGAGAACTCGGTGGAATTCTACAAGCCACTGAATGAATGGCTTGACCAGTACATGCAGACTCCGCTTGACAAAACGGTTGTCAACATCCGCCTTGAATATTTCAATACCAGCTCCTCAAAATGCATACTTGACGTCTTCAAGCGCCTGGAAGCCATTCACAGGTCAAAACATGACGTGGTAATCAACTGGTTCTACGAGGAAGACGATGAGGATATGCTGGAGGCAGGTGAGGACTATGATTCCATCATCAAGGTGCCTTTCAAGATGATTGAGATAGTCGAGTAACCCGGCTTCGGCACAGAATCAGATCGGTTACGATATTGAAAGGGGGGGGTATCTGTCATCAGACAGATGCCCCTTATATATTATCTCCTTCAGCCTCATTTGCGCTTCGTGCGCATCACTCTTATAATCTTCAGCTTCATTCGGGCTTCGTGCGCATCGTTCTTATAAACTTCAGCCTCATTTGCGCTTCGTACGCATCGCTTTTATAAACTTTAGCCTCTTTCGCGCTTCGTGCGCATCACCCTGATGAACTTTTCCGAAGAATCAAGGA
>WXFE01000149.1 GCA_009881065.1 Bacteroidales bacterium
GCTTCGTGCGCATCGTTCTTATAAACTTCAGCCTCATTTGCGCTTCGTACGCATCGCTTTTATAAACTTTAGCCTCTTTCGCGCTTCGTGCGCATCACCCTGATGAACTTTTCCGAAGAATCAAGGATGTGATGCAGAACCCTGAAGTAGAGCAGGATGTAAAGACAGATGGTCATAAACCAGATGACTGCCGTATTGACTGCCAGCGTGCCAAAAAAGAGCCCGAACACCTGTTTCTGCGGCGCATAGAAGTGCGCCTTTACCAACGGGTGCGTCGGATCAAAGAATATCTGGTCATAGTTCTGGTAGAGCCTGTCACGGTATCGCTTTATCTTGTCCTTTTCATTGTCGTTCCTTACAAACTCCTCGAGAGATTCATTGGTGTGCTGTTTCTTCATCCGGATAAATGCTTCCCTGTCAGCCTGCTCAAAGGCAATGATAACCTTGTCACGCGCTTCGACAGCGTTCCGCGACACTTCAATATAATAGCGCCTGACTCTCTCTATGTAATCGCGTGCCGCAGCGAGTGCCTCAGCGGTGATGGAATCCGGATTTATGATGCCCGGGTCAAACGTTACGGCTGCAGTAAAACCGAGCTCCTCTTCGATCTCGTTCCTGATGAGCATCATGTCATTTACTGATGATTTATCAAGCCTCTCTCTCTCAAGGTTGCTCTCCAGCCTTGAGAGGATGCTTTTCATCTCATTATACCAGATGTCTTTCCTGAACTTGGCAGTGCTGATGACCTTGTCATAACCGTAGAACTGCTTTTCAAACCTGTTGTTTATAAACTGGTCCACGGCCAGCGCCTCATAACCCCACCTGGCTGCAAAGACCTCACCGTAAAGCGGTATCGAGACAGGTGACGAGATAGTGGGATTAAGCTTGTCATACTTCACAATTATTCCGCTCAGTATGATCTGAGGTATAACGAGGAACGGAATCAGGATGTAAATCGTAACTACCGTCTTGAAACTGTCAGAGATCAGCAGTCCCATCATGTTGGACGTTGCCCAGCATGAGAAGAGCACCAGCCAATATTCGAACCACATACCGCGTATTCCGAATACTGTATTTCCAACGGCAACGAATGATGCGGCCTGGATTGCAGAGATCAGGAACTGAACACATATTTTTGAGAGCAGGTAGCTGTTCCAGCTGAGATTAAGGAAAGCTTCCCGCTTGAGGATTTTCCTGTCCTTGATGATCTCCTCCGCGCTGACTGTCAGGCCCATGAATATTGCCACTATCACTGCCATGAAGATATAAACCGGGAGGTTGTCATTCTGAAGCAGGGTGTAGACGGGCTGGCTTACGCTTTCATCAAAATACCTTATAATGAATGCCAGGAACAGGGCCAGTACCGGCGCTTCGAGAAGGGTAATAATGAGGTATTGCGAGTCAGAGAGTTTGGCGAGTATGTCACGTTTGACAAATACCGCCATCTGCTTAAGCCTGCCCGGTGTGCGCAGCGTTATCTCAGGTATGCCGTTGCCGGCCACCGGATGCGGTGGTAGCTCTTCACGACGGGAATTGAAATAGGCGCTCCATTCGGCCGGGGATACCTTTCTCGTCATCGTCGGCCTCCCGAATTCGTCAAGCACCTTTGACTCCACGATACTGAAGATCTGTTCCGGGTTAACATTCCCGCATGCATGACACTCACTGTCATTGTATCGCGGAAGCTGTACCTTGTCCTTGAAGTAGTCAATGGCCCTTACCGGGATGCCATAATAGATCATGTATCCGCCAGAATCGAGGAAGATGAGCCTGTCAAACATCTTGAAGATGTCTGAAGAGGGTTGGTGGATGACGACGAATATCAGTTTGCCCTTGAGTTTCAGATCATTGAGAAGGTCAAGAATATTTTCTGAGTCGAGTGAAGAGAGACCTGATGTGGGTTCATCAAGGAACATTATTGCAGGTTCCCTGATCAGCTCAAGTGAAATATTGAGCCGTTTGCGCTGACCACCTGAAATTTTCTTATTGAGCGGGGTTCCCACCTTCATATCCTTAATCTCAAACAGGCCAAGGCTGTGCAGTACATCATCCACCTTGCTGGTGATAGCCTCATCATCAAGGTTGT
Source organism: Bacteroidales bacterium (assembly GCA_009881065.1). Classification (GTDB taxonomy): domain Bacteria; phylum Bacteroidota; class Bacteroidia; order Bacteroidales; family VadinHA17; genus SR-FBR-E99. The sequence goes on from WXFE01000149.1 coordinate 2,087, forward strand.
CGAAACAGAGCTTTGCATTGTAGAACAGGTTCTCAAATACAGTCAGCTCTTCAATCAGGAGGTCATCCTGTGACACAAACCCTATCAGTCCCTTGATCTTGTCCGGTTCATCGTGTATGTTGATGCCGTTGATAAGCACTTCGCCCGAGTCAGGTCTGTTGATGCCGTTAAGGACGTTCAGGAGGGTTGATTTGCCAGCCCCGGATGATCCCATGATCCCGATAAGCCTTCCTGACTCTTCCGCGAAGCTCATGCGGTGCAGACCTACCTGTCCGCCCTTGAACTTGTATTCGATATCATTTACCTCGTAGACCACCCGTGAAGCCAGGGCGCTTTCGTCGAGGAATTGCCTTATGACCTCTGAGTAATAGATAGGTTTGCTGCTCATGAACTTAAGAGAGGCGCCCCTCTCAAAGAGGTAGACCCTGTCTTCATGTCTCAGCTGGCCGCTCAGGAGCAGTTCCCCGGTGCCGAATGCCCTGATGAAGAGCATGTCAGCCTGCGGCAGGTTCAGTACCCTGACCTGGCCCCTGAATGAGTCGTTGACAATGTGGTGGGTCTTCTCATATCGGTTGACCCTGTCACTGTCAATAATCAATATCTGAGATGATTCAGGAACCTCATCCCTTGTTGACAGAACGAATTGCCGGATCAGCAGGTAATCCTCCGGATCGATATTGAAGCCTTCTGCAGCAGTAATAATGAATTCGAGTTCGGTGTTGCTTACCTCCTTATTGTCAGACCGGCAGTATTCGAGTAACTGTACCAGCACGATGATCTTCTGATTGAGGGTCAGCTGTGTGCCGATCTCATAGCAGATCTTGATAATCCTTACTGATATCGATGAGTTTCGGCGGACTTCCTTGCCCTTCTTCAGTCTCTTCTGGGCCTCGGCATAGTATGCATCAAAGATTTTCAGGTATGCTTTTACCCCCTCCTGGTTGAGCTGGGGTGTGAGAAATGCCTCTACCACTCCCCGCCTGTCGCTCTCATTACCCTGTGCCGGGGCAATGATGGCAAAGAGATGCATCAGGGTATTAAGTATTTTCTCATTCATCCCTGAGAGGTTTCAATAACGGCATTTGGTCTCCTGAATCGTGATTATATAACGGCATGGCACCTTCTATATTATCTCTTGTCTGTCATAATGGCATGAATTGAGCACTTGCAGGCAATTGGCAAATAAATTGAACAGTGCAGGTAAAAAGAGTAAAACTATGAACTTCGAAAATTTTACAATAAAAGCACAGGAGTCTGTACAGAAGGCTGTGACCATTGCCTCGGGCAAGGGTCAGCAGGCCATTGAGTGTGGCCATCTGCTTAAAGGAATATTGACTGAGGCTGAGAGCATTGTCTCATATATCATGTCCAAAACCGGTGGAAATCCGGCAGGTTTCGGCAAGGCTCTTGATGCCATCATTGACGGCTACCCCAGGGTAAGCGGGGGCGAACCATATTTTTCTCAGAATGTCGCCGGGGTATTCAGGCGTGCTGCGGATCATGCCGCAAAGATGCAGGACAGGTTTGTATCTGTTGAGCACCTGCTGCTGGCACTCTCCGAATCTGCTGACAGCATCTCGCAACTCATGAAGGATAACGGCATGGTTACTTCAGGTCTCTTGAAGGCTATAGCTGATCTGCGCAAGGGCGCGAAGGTGAACAGCCAGACATCAGAGGAGACATATGATTCATTGAACAGGTATGCCATAGACCTGAATGAGCGTGCCAGGGCCGGGAAGCTGGACCCTGTCATTGGCCGTGACGAGGAGATAAGGAGGGTGCTGCAGATACTGTCACGCAGGACCAAAAACAACCCCATCCTTGTAGGTGAGCCTGGCGTGGGCAAGACAGCCATCGCGGAGGGTATTGCGCAAAGGATTGTGCGCGGAGACATCCCTGAGGACCTTGTCAGGAAGCGGATATTTTCGCTTGATATGGGAGCGCTCATCGCGGGTGCAAAGTACAAGGGTGAATTTGAAGAAAGGCTCAAGTCAGTTGTAAATGAGGTTATTGCATCTGACGGTGACGTAATCCTGTTCATTGATGAGATACATACTCTCGTCGGTGCGGGCAAGGGCGAGGGTGCAATGGACGCAGCCAACATCCTCAAACCGGCGCTTGCCAGGGGAGAGCTTCGCGCCATAGGCGCAACAACGCTGAATGAATACCAGAAGTATTTTGAAACAGACAAAGCCCTCGAAAGGAGATTCCAGACAGTGATGATAGATGAGCCTGACAGGGCAGATGCCATCTCCATCCTCAGGGGGCTCAGGGAGAGGTATGAAACGCACCATAAGGTGATCATCAGGGATGAGGCTATCATCTCTGCCGTGGACCTCTCATATCGTTACATCACAGACAGGTTTCTGCCGGACAAGGCCATTGACCTCATTGATGAGGCGGCAGCAAGGCTGAGGCTCGAGATGAACTCGGTGCCTGAGGAGATTGATACGGCAGACAGGCAGATCAGGCAGCTTGAGATAGAACGGGAGGCAGTGAAGCGTGATGGCGACACAGTCAAGGAGAAGGAGCTGTCAAAAGAGATTGCTGATCTGGCTGCAGGGCGCGATGAGCTCAAGGCACGCTGGCGCGCTGAAAAGGACCTGGTGGAAAACCTGCAGAAAAAGAAACAGGAAGGAGAGGAGCTCAGGTTCGAGGCTGAGAGAGCTGAAAGGGCAGGTGACTACGGAAGGGTTGCCGAGATACGCTATGGCAAACTCACTGACAATGAAAAGGAGATTGAGGAACTGAATGCGGAGATAGCTGAAAAGCGGAATGCCGGCTCAATGGTACGTGACGATGTGCGGTCAGATGATATTGCCGAGATCGTGTCAAGGTGGACAGGCATACCCGTTTCGCGGATGCTTGAGAGTGAGAAGGAGAAGCTACTGAGACTGGAGGAGGAACTTCACCGCAGGGTTGTTGGCCAGGATGAGGCCATAAGGGCAGTCTCGGATGCTGTGCGCCGTTCAAGAGCCGGACTGCAGGATGAGAAGAGGCCGGTGGGCTCATTCATATTTCTCGGTACCACTGGTGTCGGCAAGACCGAACTGGCTAGGGCCCTGGCTGAATATCTGTTCAACAATGAGAACCTGATGACGCGCATTGACATGACCGAATACCAGGAGCGCCACAGCGTATCAAGGCTTATAGGGGCACCTCCGGGATACATTGGTTACGACGAGGGTGGCCAGCTCACGGAAGCCATAAGGCACAAGCCATATTCGGTGGTGCTGCTTGATGAGATCGAAAAGGCCCACCCTGATGTGTTCAACATACTGCTCCAGGTGCTTGACGACGGCAGGCTGACAGACAATAAGGGAAGGACTGTAAACTTCCGTAACACGATTATTATCATGACATCCAACCTTGGCTCATCGCTTATCCGTGAGAGCATTGAAGAGAGCAGCGGTGAAATGACAGAGGAGAAGGCTGAGGAGCTCAGGGCCGATCTGGTACAGATGCTTCGCACAACCCTCAGACCAGAGTTTGTCAACAGGGTTGATGAGATAGTGATGTTCAGGCCACTGACCCTTATGCAGATAAGGGAGGTGGTAATGATGCAGTTCAGCCGCGTTGCACAGATGCTTGAGGAGAAGGGTATAAGCAGTGAGCTTACGGAGAAGGCAGTGGCCTGGCTGGCAGAGAGGGGCTTTGATCCGCTATTCGGGGCACGGCCCGTGAAACGGCTGATTCAAAAGGAAATAGTCAATGAGCTCTCCAAAAAGATCATTGCCGGCTCCATTGATAAAAGCAGAAAAGTAAAGATAGATGTGCAGTCAGGCGAACTGGTGATTACAAACGCCTAATAGGGCGAGTTCTGACGATAACTTTCCAGGCAGGTCTCCCGGTCAGGGTAAATATCCAGCGAATGGTGCAAACGGAGCATTTCGAAAAGCTCCAGTACCCCCGGGGTAAGTGAGCAAAGCCTGTAGGTGCAGTAATTTGACCGTGCCACCCTGAGAAGGTGGAGGAACATGGCAAAGCCTGTGCTGTCAAGATAGTTGACACCTGCCATGTCTATGACAACTTTGGTATACGGAGTCTCAAAGAGTTTCAGGATAACGGGCCTTATCACATCCACGTTGAGAGCATTGATACGGTCGGTCCTGAAACTCAGGATCTCAATACCGTCTGTACTGTCGGTCACCACCATAAACAATTACCTGTTTTTGGAGAGGTAGTCTTCTACCTCGGCCATGACCATACTTGTATCAGCTTCAAACCTGGATATAAACCCGCTGTATTTCTCCTTCTGCTCCCCGGCTTTTGCAAGCAATTCAAACTCCTTGAGCATTTTGGCGGTTTCATCCATGCCAAGAACGGTCACCGATCCTTTGGCCTTATGAGCGAGCAGACCCAGTTCGTAATACTTCTCCTGACCGAGCAGGCTCTTCATGTCATTTACGAATTCCGGCACCTGGCTGCCGAATATCCCGGCAATCTCATTCATGGTCTCCATATCACCTCCCGTGATGCTCAACAGGTATTCGGGCCTGAATACTCTATATTCCATTTCTTCGCTGTTTTGAGATTACAAATATAGTCATTATAAAACCAGTACAGCATTTGAACGACCTGAAGAACCGGTGTCAAAAATGATATATAGCAGCTTTTTTTCGTCCGAAAATGCCTATTTTTGCCACTTAATCAAAAGTTTAATCAAATGAAAAATACTCCTTTTCTAAAGTATCATGAGGCACTCGGTGCCAGGATAATTCCTTTTGCAGGCTACAATATGCCTGTAGAATATACGGGGATTACGGAAGAGCATCTCACGGTACGTTCCGGGGTTGGCGTATTTGATGTTTCGCATATGGGTGAATTCTGGGTCAATGGTCCGCGCGCCCTTGATTTCCTTCAGTATATCACCTCAAATGATGTTTCTGCCCTGACTGACGGCAAGGTACAGTACGCCTGTTTTCCGAATGACAGGGGAGGCATTGTGGATGATTTTCTCGTTTACCGGTTCAGCGCTGAGAAGTATCTTCTTGTGGTCAATGCGGCCAACATTGAGAAGGACTGGGAATGGTGTGTAAAGCATGCAGCCGCTTTCGGCATCACCGCAGGACCGGGCGGGGAACTGAACAATGCCTCGGACGGAACAGCCCAGCTGGCAGTGCAGGGTCCGATGGCGCTCAAAGCCATGCAGAAGCTGACCGATGAGCCTGTCACCGACATGGAATATTACACCTTCAAGGTGCTGAAGTTTGCCGGAATAGATGATGTTATCTTCTCAATTACAGGATATACAGGCTCGGGCGGGTGCGAGATATATATCAGGAATGCCGATGCCCCACGTCTCTGGGAAGAGGTTTTCAGGGCAGGTGAAGAGTTTGGAATAAAGCCTGTCGGTCTGGGCGCCAGGGATACTCTCCGTCTTGAGATGGGATTCTGCCTTTACGGAAATGATATCAATGATACCACTACTCCAATAGAAGCAGGTCTGGGATGGATTACCAGGTTCGTTCCGGGCAAGGATTTCATTGGCAGGGATCTGCTCCTGAAACAGAAGGAAGAGGGACCCGAAAGACGCCTCAAGGGTTTTGTCATGATTGACAAGGGAATTCCCAGGCAGCATTATGAGGTGGTTGATGCAGATGGCAACCAGATAGGAGAGGTCACCTCGGGAACCATGGCTCCCTCACTGAAGCAGGGGATAGGCCTGGCATATCTGAACAAGGGCTTCTGGAAGAGTGATACCGAAATATTCATCCGTGTCAGGGGCAGAGACCTCAAGGCAAAGGTCACGACCCTGCCATTTTACAAACAGTGAATATTAACCGGTATTATTGCATCCATGACACAGAACAGCCTGGAAATATGTTTTACCCCCGCAGCCTTTGAAGCGCATGCTGACAGCGAGGCTGTAGTGGTCATAATAGATGTGCTCCGGGCTACAAGTTCCATCTGTACCGCATTCGCCAATGGAGTCCGGGAGATAATACCCGTTGAGACGGTTGAAGAGGCAAGGGCGATGAAAGCCCGGGGGTACCTGGTTGCCGCCGAGCGCGATGGATACGTGCTTGACTTTGCCGATTTCGGCAACTCTCCGTTCAACTTCACTCCTGAAAAGGTGAAGGGCAGGAGCGTTGTCTACAGCACTACCAATGGCACCGGCATCATGAAACGTGCTTCTGTCTGCCATGACGTGGTCATAGGTTCATGGCTCAACATCTCTGTCCTCTGCAACTGGATTGCTGAACAGGGACGTAAAGTGGTGATTGTATGTGCCGGATGGAAAAAACGCTTCAGCCTCGAAGATGCGGTATGTGCAGGGGCTATGGCCACAAGGCTCCTGGAAAGCGGGAAGTTCTGCACTATATGTGACTCAGTGCATGCCGCCACCGACCTCTGGATGATGGCAAGGACTGATCTCCTTGGTTATATGGAGAAGGCAGCCCAGAGATCCAGACTCAGAGACAAGGGGCTGGATGATTGTATTCCTTATTGTCATAAATTTGATGTAACAGATGTGATACCGGTGCTCAGGGGTGGCAGGCTGACTACCCTCTGAGCATTTACATTGCCGCAGTCGGTCACATCCGGCGGCATAAACAGATTGAAATGAATTACAAGAACAAATAAAAAATCACGAAATGAAAAAACACAATTTCTACGCAGGGCCTTCAATCATGCCCCAGTACACCAATGAAAAGGTGATTGAAGCTATCAGGGATTTTGCAGGAACCGGCCTTTCCATTATGGAGGTCTCACACCGCAGCAAGGAGTTTGATGCTGTCATGGAGAGTGCTGTCACTCACGTCAAGGAACTGCTTGACATACCTGAAGGTTATTCAGTTATCTTCCTCGGAGGAGGCGCCAGCCTGCAGTTTGCGATGCTTCCGATGAACCTGATGGAGAAGAAGGCTGCCTACATAAATACCGGTGAGTGGGCAAGCAGAGCTATTAAGGAAGCCAAACTTTTCGGAGAGGTTATTGAGGTGGCATCATCAAAAGATCGCAACTTCAACTACATACCAAAGAATTTTGATATTCCCTCAGACGTTGACTATTTCCATATTACAACCAATAACACCATTTTTGGTACGCAGTGGAAGAAGGATCCGGATGTAAAGGTGCCACTCGTGGCTGACATGTCATCGGATATCTTCAGCCGTCCGGTTGATGTTTCCAGGTATTCGGTCATCTATGGCGGTGCACAGAAGAACCTTGCACCGGCCGGCGTAACCTTCGTCATCATTAAGGATTCTGCCCTTGGCAAGGTTACCCGCCAGTTACCCACGATGCTGAACTACAAGACCCATATCGATAAGGGTTCAATGTTCAACACACCTCCGGTACTTCCTGTATTTGCAGCCCTGAAAACCCTCGAGTGGCTGAAGCAGAAGGGTGGAGTGGCAGCAATGGCGAAGATCAACCAGGAGAAGGCAGCACTGCTATATGATGAGATCGAGCGCAACAAGCTGTTTAAGGTAACTGTACCCGATCCGGAGGACAGGTCGCTGATGAACGTCTGTTTCGTCATGTCTGACAACTACAAGGAGCTCGAGAAGGAGTTTGGCGATTTTGCCAAGTCGAAGGGTATGGTGGGCATTGCCGGTCACCGCTCTGTGGGAGGCTTCCGTGCGTCTCTCTACAATGCTCTCCCGATTGAGAGTGTAAGGGCATTGGTAGAGTGCATGAAGGAATTTGAAAACAAACACTAAAAAACAGGAGGACGATATGAATATTCTTGTAGCAACTGAAAAACCATTTGCACCCGTTGCGGTATCCATGATCCGTGAGGTGGTGGAGAAGGCAGGTCACAAACTCACCATCCTTGAGAAGTACAAGACCCCTCAGGAGCTTCATGCAGCAGCAGCTGATGCTGATGCAATGATAGTCCGCTCGGATATTGTTGATTCAGCGGTGATTGCCGCTGCACCTAAACTTAAGATAGTTGTCAGGGCCGGAGCAGGTTATGACAATCTTGACCTGAATGCCTGCACGGCAGCCAACGTGGTTGCCATGAACACTCCCGGGCAGAATTCAAATGCTGTTGCAGAGCTTGCATTCGGGATGATGGTCTATGGCGCACGCGGAGGCTTCGACGGCAAAGCGGGCTCCGAACTGATGGGCAAGACCCTGGGCCTCCATGCATTCGGTGCTGTAGGCAGGTGCATGGCCCGCATTGCATCAGGATTCGGGATGAAGGTTTGTGCTTTTGACCCCTTTATTGACGGCAAGATTATTGAGGAAGCCGGTGTCACCCCGGTGGCCACCATTGAAGACCTTTATTCTGGCTGCCAGTATGTTTCATTGCATATTCCTGCAAATGAACAGACAAAGGGCTCCATAGGAGAAAAGCTTCTGTCACTGATGCCACAGGGAGCAGTGCTTATTAACACCGCCCGCAAGGAGGTTATCAATGAGGCAGAACTGGTCGCCATGATGGAAAAGAGAGGTGACCTGAAGTATCTTTCTGATGTAACCCCTGATAATGCAGAGCTGTTTGCACAGAAGTTCGCCGGCCGCTATTTCTTTACACCAAAGAAAATGGGAGCCCAGACAGCAGAGGCAAACATTAATGCCGGAGTGGCTGCTGCACGTCAGATAGTTTCATTCTTTGCAACAGGTGACCAGACTTTCAGAGTTAATAAACCCAAATAGTAAGAGATAAATTTCAGATATGGCTGTTGTTAAACCTTTCCGGGGGCTCAGGCCCCCGGCCAATCTTGCAGCAGAGATTGCCTGCCTTCCCTATGACGTGATGAACTCCGAAGAGGCAGCCGTGATGGCAAAGGGTAAGGAAAAATCACTGCTACACATCACCAAAGCCGAGATAGACCTGCCCGAAGGCACTGACGTGCACTCGGAGGAGGTATATCAGAAGGCCTTTGAAAATTTTAACCTATGGCAGAAAAAGGGGTGGCTGGCAGAAGACAAGGAAAGATATTTCTACATCTATGCCCAGACCATGGAAGGCCGTACGCAATACGGCATCGTGGGCGCCGCAGCAGTGAATGATTATCTTTCAGGCAAGATCAAAAAGCACGAGCTGACCCGTCCTGATAAGGAGGAAGACCGCATGACCCACGTCCGGGCAAACAATGCCAACATTGAACCGGTGTTCTATACCTATCCTGCTGTTGAGGAGATTGACAAAATTGTTGAAAAGATCGTGAAGGATGAGAAACCCGAGTACGACTTCGTTGCTGAAGACGGCATTGGCCATCACTTCTGGGTAGTATGGGACAGAAAGACCAACGAAAGAATCGAAAAGCTTTTTGCTGAAAAGGTTCCTTATATGTATGTTGCTGATGGTCACCACCGTACAGCAGCTGCAGCGCGTGTCGGTAAGGAAAAGAAAGAGAAGAATCCGGCCCACAGGGGCGATGAGTCGTACAACTATTTCATGACAGTAATCTTCCCTGATGACCAGCTCAAGATCTTCGATTACAACAGGGTTGTGAAGGACCTCAATGGTATGACACCCGAACAGTTTCTCGAAAAGCTGAAGGAATCATTTGATATCAGTGAGAAGGGAAGTGAGATTCACAGGCCTGCCAGGCTTCACAATTTCGGAATGTATCTTGATGGCAAATGGTATAGCCTGACGGCCAAAGAGGGTACATATTCTGATGATGATCCCATCGGGGTTCTTGATGTGACTATCCTTAGCGAACAGGTTTTGCAGCCTCTGCTTGACATACAGGATCTGCGGCGTTCGAAGCGGATAGATTTTATCGGTGGCATCAGGGGTCTCGGCGAGCTGAAGAAAAGGGTTGACAGCGGTGAAATGAAGGTGGCCTTTGCACTCTATCCCGTATCCATGAAACAGCTGATTACCATAGCTGATACCGGGAACATCATGCCTCCAAAAACCACATGGTTCGAACCCAAGCTCAGAAGCGGCCTGGTGATTCATAAACTTGACTGATGGCAGTCCGGTGCCATGATTAGCAATATTGCAGAAAACATCAGGAAGCTGCTTGATGAGTTGCCTCCAGGCGTCAGCGTGGTTGCAGTAACCAAAACACGCACAGAGGAAGAGATTCTTGAGGCATACAGGGCAGGACTCCGCATCTTTGGTGAGAACAGGGTGCAGGAGATGATAGCAAAAAAGCCCTTGCTTCCTGATGATATTTCATGGCATTTCATAGGTCGCCTGCAGTCAAACAAGGTGAAACAGACAGTTGCAGCAGCCTCTGTAATTGAGTCGGTTGATTCACTCAGGCTTCTGCGGCTGATAGATGCAAGCGCACTGGCGCAGGGGAAATGCACAGAGTGTCTTCTGCAGGTTCATATCGCTGCGGAAGAGACCAAGTCAGGTTTCTCACTGGAGGATATGGAAGAGACTGACTGGCGTCAGGTATCTGACTCGCTGAAGGCAGCACGGATATGCGGAGTGATGGGGATGGCAACATTCACCGATGACATGGATAAGGTCCGGTCAGAGTTCAGGGCCCTTTACAATCTTTTCGGCAGGATTCGTGAGAAGTATTTCGCCGGCAGCAGCCACTTCAGGGAGATCTCGATGGGAATGTCGGGTGACTGGCCCCTGGCTGTCAGTGAGGGAAGTACCATGATTCGAATAGGAACACTTATATTTGGAGAACGAAATAATTAAAGCAAGATGAGCATAATCAACACACGCTACCTGGGATTCGACCTCAGCAGTCCCATTATCGTGGGCAGTTCCAATTTCACCTCCAGGGTGGAATCAATCGTTGAGGCTGAGGCAGCCGGAGCCGGAGCAGTTGTCCTGAAATCCCTGTTTGAGGAACAGATAGTTTCACAGGCCCATTCATTGTCGTCACAGGAATCATACCCCGAAGCAGACGATTACCTTAAGTACTATACCCGTACCAACAGTGTTGACGCTTATCTTGACCTGATAGCCGGAGCACGCAAGAAGGTGAAGATACCTGTTATAGCAAGCATCAACTGCTTCTCACCCGAGGGATGGATTGACTTTGCACTTGAGATAGAGAAGGCAGGCGCCAGTGCGCTTGAGGTGAATATCTTCTTCGTACCCACTGACAAGCAGAAAAGCAGTGCTGATTCGGAGAAGGTTTACTTCAGGATAATTGACAACCTTAAGAGAAAGCTTAAGATTCCGGTCAGCGTCAAAATCGGCCCGAAGTTTTCAAACATATTGAACTTCGTGTGGCAGATGCACAACCACGGAGCTGCGGGGGTGACTATGTTCAACAGGTTCTACGAGCCTGACATTGATATCAACAATATGAACATTGTGCCTGCCCCGGTGCTTTCCAATCCTCTTGAACAGCGGTACGTGCTTCGTTGGATAGCTATGGTCAGTGCCCAGGATATCAATATTGAAATCTCTGCCTCCACGGGTGTATATACCGGTGAGGATGCGATCAGGTACCTGCTGGCCGGCGCTACTACAGTACAGGTCTGCTCTGCCCTATACAAGAGGGGGTTTGCGGTTGTGTCAGAGATCAATGAGACTCTGCGCAGGTGGATGGACAACAAGGAGTTCAAAAGCATAAGCGACTTCAGGGGAAAGCTTAATTACAGGAATATTGACAATCCATCCCTGTTTGAGCGGTCGCAGTTTATGAAGCATTACAGCTCCTACATATAGAAAGCTGTTCTGCAGGTTGCCCGGGCTTCAGCCTTTCAGCAAGGCTATGAGCTCACCGGCAAGTATCTGCTTTGGTGTTTCCCATGACGCCTTCTTCTCCTGCATGGTAATTATTATTCTGGCGCGGTCATTGTGGCTTATTGATGAGGCACAGGTGTCGAGTACCGTGAAGCATTCGAGAGAGGTCATATAATCACCTGAAACAAAATATTCGGCAAGTGTCACTGCAAACGGGGAATAATCAAGTCCTGACTGCCAGCATGACGAGATGAGCATTGCCCTGGAATCCGGTTTTCTTACTGCAGAGATCGATTCAATCACTTCGGCCATGGCCGATCTTTCCTTTATATCATTGAACAGGTCTGATATTGCGGCCCTGAGGATATGATCTCCGGTCTTGTCATAAAACATTGCAAGCATCTTCAGTGCACCCCCGAAAGGCATTTCGGTGCGGAGCAGCCTGATACGGTCATTTATCTCTCTTCGGGTTCCCTTTTCGAGTATCCTTTCCAGTTCTGACAGTTTCTTTGCTGATCTTTCCATCCGGTTTGCTTTGGAACAAATTTATTGCTAAATAATAAGTTCATGGCAAATTCGTTTATTAAAAAAGTGTAAATTGGTCTGGAGAAGGCCTGTGAAATCATAAACTACAAATACTATGAACAGTAAGCTTAAGATTCTGCCACTGATTCTGGGTGTAACCGCTCTGGCATTCTGCCTGGTTGCCACCTCATGCAAGGGAAAAACCAGGGGTGATGCATCCAGGGATAAGGCGGAGGCCGTCAGTCCTGATGAGCAGACGATGGAGCAGATAAAGAATGCCGAGAAGGTATTCAATGCGTTGCCTACACCGCTCGAGGTGGCTCAGCTGATGAAGGAAGCAGGGGCGAGGTTTGATGCTACACTGCTGAATCCTGTTGAGAACAAGAGCAACTATACCTCCAGCAAGAGCATGGCGCTTAATCTGGGCACATATGTTTGTGACCTCAGTTTTGCGAGCATGTATGATGAGACCTCCTTGCTGGTCAATTATATGGAGGCGGCTGAGGACATGGCCACAGGCCTGGGTATTCTTGATGCCATCGACGAGACCACCGTTGAGCGGCTTGAGCAGAATATCAATAACCGAGATGTTATCATGGAGATAGTCTCGGAGACATTCCTCAATTCACAGGCTTATCTTGAGGATGATGAACAGCATGCCGTGGCTGCTACAATTATTGCGGGAGGCTTTATAGAAGGGCTTTATATATCAACCAGGCTGGTTGATATGAAAAACTATAAGGGCAACAAACTGGTACAAACCATCGCTGACCAGAAGATGTCAGTCGATGATATGATACGCCTTCTGGAAACATATACTGACAATACCGCTATACGAGAACTCCTCGGGCCCATACACGATCTGAAAGCCATCTTTGACAAGATTGAACGGTCAACCACACCCTCAAATGCGCAGTACAATGAAAAGATCGGCATGACGGAGATCACCGGTGCGGCAAAATCAGACATGAAGCAGGAGGTTTTCCTGGAAATCAGGGATAAGGTGGCAGAGATCAGGAATTCATACGTAAACTAGATACCGATGAGACAGCTTATACAGATTTTAATGGTTACGCTCTTCCTCTCGCTACTTGTTCCCGGGGAAGCTGCCGCGCAGTGCAAAGGATTTGCCAAATCACTCTGCAAGACGGAACTGGGTGACTACCTTCATGACGGTAACTACCATGCAGCCGTCCTGGTTGAGGGTGAGGAGGCTGAACTCTACAAGACCTTCTACTCCGACCTGGATTACCGGCTTGCAATTTGTTCGGCTGATGGCATGCCTCCGGTGGAGTTCATAGTTTATGATGCCACCGGTAAAGTGCTCTACAACAATAAGGATGAGGGCCCGGCCAAGACATGGGATTTCAGGCTTGAGTCAAGCCAGCAACTGAAAGTGGTAGTAAAAGTATCAACCTTCGGTTCAAGAGAACAATTGCCGGTCAGTGGTTGCGTTGCAATCATGTTCGGTTTCAAGGCAAAATAGAATTGCCCGGATGAATTGACCGGCTGATGGGCAGAGTGAGTTGCCCCCTTAAGGTCAGTTTTATCTGCACAGGTACCGGAGCGCTGCATATAGCCGCGCTCCTTTTTTTTCATAAACCCACTGTCAAAGAATTCACAGGAAAGCAATATGATCCTTTTCCCTGCCAGTGGACGGGGCTGAGCAACAGTTACTCCTTGCTTTCTCAGGTTAAATCCCTGAATTATCTTGCAGAGAATCACCCTGTCAACGCTGAACAGCCCTTGCCAGGCGGGATATGTTCCGGGACACACGCAGCGGAATCAGGAGTTTAATCTGATCATTGTCAGAGAAGGGTCAAATTTTTATATTTGTTTTACTATTTCTGCAGATAATGCAGTTTGTTGTAAATTATAATTAGTTTTATACAAGATTACTGGTTATTTGTCATGTCACATTCAGTCAGAGTGTTTTCCTCTCTTGAGGCACTGGCTCAAAGCATCGCGGCAATACTGATCAAGGATCTCGATCGTATAGAGTCTGATCACTATTATACACTTGCTCTCTCAGGAGGCTCTGCCGCTGAATACATCTTTAGTTATCTTTCAGACAACTATGCAGACCGAATAAGCTGGGAAAAGCTGCTGGTCTTCTGGGTTGATGAGAGATGTGTCTCTCCGGATGACGATGAGAGCAATTACAGGATGGCCTATGAAAGCCTCCTGCAGAACGTTCCGATACCTGATGCAAATATTTTCAGGATACGGGGCGAGGATGACCCCTCTGCAGAGGCCCGGCAATATTCAGAGCTTGTGACCAGCATGGTGCCTGAATACAGGGGCATCCCGCAGTTTGACCTGATGCTGCTGGGCCTGGGCGGCGACGGTCACATAGCTTCTATCTTTCATGACAGACCGGACCTGTTCACTACAGGTCGTCTGTTCGAGGTGGTCACCAGACCCGATAAGAAGCAAAAGAGAATTACAGCTACAGGGAGGCTGATAAACAATTCATTAAAAGTTTACTTCATTGTTGTCGGTAAGGAGAAAGCAACAGTTGTATCACAGGTTATCGAAGGCAAGAGCGGCTCAGAACTCTATCCGGCAACCCGGATAATGCCTGCCTCGGGGCACCTGGTATGGATGCTTGATACCGGAGCAGCCTCACTCCTTAAGAGCTGAAATAAAATTGTCACTTTCCGGCTGTGATTGCAGCTGTTCTCAGAGAAGCAGAGGGTGAAAAAAAGTCGCCTTTCTCCCGGTGAGAAACAGCTGCATTGGTCAATGCCGGGTCTCTCTTTATTTACTGGCCTGTTCCCCGATAACGCCGGAGATGAACTCCCAGTATTTAATATGGAACTCCTGGCTCTCTTTGCCAAGTATCGAGTGCACGGTGGCAGGCGTGTCTTCAGGAGCAAATCTCAGCAGTGCAGTTTCCATGTAGAGGTCAGGTATTTCCGGGTGAAACTGCACGGAGAAGACGTTTGGATACTTTTTATGTGCAATTCCCTCGACTATTTTGCCATCATATGACGTTGCAGTCGCACTGAATGCCGGCGACAGTTCATTTATTGCCTGATGATGGATGCTGCAGACTATTGGCTCCAGTTCGCGTGAAACCTTTACTCTGTTCCCGAAGAACATCTCTTCAGTAAACTTCACGGGATGTAAGCTTACGGGCATGAGGTCCTTGTCATCCCTGATCTCCTGCCAGTAGTTGCGGTGCAGGTTCCTGCGGTCAATCTGCACATTCGTTTCAGACGTTGTGCTTTGGTAGAGCTGTGCCGGGATATCCTGCCACAGTGTTCCTCCGGTTGCAACGTTCATCGATTGCAGACCCAGGCAGAAACCGGTGATCATATAGTCCGGATTCTCCTCAAGAAGGGGTTTGTAATCAGAATCACGTGTGCCACCCAACAGGTGAAAGAGGAAGCTCACCTCGAAGTAGTGTCTTCCCGGATCGTTGGTCAAGGAATAGAGGTTCTCCTGCCCGTAAAGAGCCGGAGGGATATCCGGACCGCCAAAGAAGATGATTCCCACTGAATTGCTGAAAATCTTCCGGAAGTCGGAACTGCATTGATTCTGCTTGTAAACCACCTCTTCGTCAAGTGGTGCGTTCACTTCATGCAGGTGAAAGTTGGTCAGTCCGTTGGCAGAAATAAACTCCGCTGATTTGCTGAAGTCGTATTCCTGGCTGGAGTGATATACCCCAACGAATTCAACCAGTCCGGGATCGGTTTTCAGGATGCCCTGAACCATCAGGAATGTCACCATGGCAACATTGTCAGTGGTGGGATTGACAATGATGACATACTTTTTATCCTTGCTGAAATCACCCCTGAAGAAATCCTGCGAAAAGAGGGAGAGTGACAGGAAGGCAACAATGATAAACAGATAAAACCTTTTCATAGCGTTGAGTTATTTATATACAAATGTAATGTTTATTTTTTGAATGCAATCGTTTTCACATGAAAGAGAAAACCGGTTTTTAGCAGGACTTTTTTCACGGATGCAGTAACAACACTGGTTTGGTCAGGAGGTTGGGAGATCTTCCGAAAGCCACTTTTTACAGAGTGCAGTAACATCATTGGCTTGGTCAGCGGTTGAGTTTTTTCTTCAGAAATTTTGCCGTGTACGATTCATCGTACTGTGCCAGCTGTTCAGGTGTGCCCTCGAACACAACATACCCGCCCTTTTCACCACCCTCAGGGCCAAGGTCAATTACCCAGTCAGAGCATTTTATCACTTCCACGTTGTGTTCTATCAGTATCACCGAATGCCCGCGCTCAACCAGTGCATTGAGTGACTTCATCAGTTTGCTGATATCATGAAAGTGGAGGCCTGTGGTGGGTTCGTCAAAGATGAAAAGCATTCTTTCGGTGCTCTTTTCCTGGCTGAGGTAGAAGGCCAGTTTCACCCTCTGGCTCTCGCCACCGGAGAGGGTTGAAGACGATTGTCCGAGCCTGACGTACCCGAGTCCGACATCAGCAAGCGGTTTTAGTTTCGCGGCAATCCTCTGGCAGGTTTTGTCTTTGCTTGTGCCGAAAAACTCAATAGCCTCCTCGATGGTCATTTCGAGAACATCGTAAATATTTTTCCCGTCGAATCTGATGTCAAGGATATCGCGTTTATAGCGCATCCCCTTGCATGCCTCGCATGTAAGCTCAACGTCGGCCATGAACTGCATTTCTACCCTGATGACTCCTTCGCCCTGGCATTCCTCGCAACGGCCTCCATCAGTATTGAAAGAGAAGTGGGCTGGTTTGAATCCTGCCTGAACTGAGGCCTGCTGCCCGGCGAAAAGCTTGCGGATCTCATCAAAGGCTTTCAGATAGGTTACCGGGTTTGACCGGCTTGATTTGCCGATAGGGTCCTGGTCTATCATCTCCACGGCTGTGATGCTGTTTATATCTCCCTCCAGCGCGGTGAACCGGCCGGCTCTCACGCCTTTGCCTTTCAGCCGCGAGGAGAGTGCGTTGAACAGGATATCGTGAACGAGTGTGCTTTTGCCTGATCCGCTGACTCCGGTCACTGCGGTGATCGTCCGCAGGGGGAACCTGACGTCAATGTCCTTCAGGTTGTTCTCGCGCGCGCCGCGTACCGCTATGTAACTGTGCCATTTGCGGCGCATGGCAGGTGTCTCTATGTTGAGTGCTCCTGTCATGTAGGCAGCTGTCAGTGAGTTGTTCTTCTTCGGGAACCTGAAGGTGCCCTGGTAGATAATCTCACCTCCATGGGTGCCGGCAGCAGGTCCCATGTCAATAATCTGGTCTGCGGCCCTGATGATCTCCTCTTCGTGTTCCACGACAATGACCGTGTTGCCAAGGTCACGCAGTTCCTTCAGTGCATTGACAAGCATCGCGGTGTCACGAGGGTGGAGTCCGATACTGGGTTCGTCGAGGATATAAAGAGAGCCTGCCAGACTGCTTCCGAGAGAGGTTGCCAGGTTGATTCGTTGCGATTCACCTCCCGAGAGGGTGTTGGAAAGCCTGTCGAGGGTAAGATAGGAGAGCCCCACCTCTACGAGGAAACTCAGCCGTTGCTGTATCTCCTTCAGAAGGCGGCCTGCAATCTCCTTCTCCTCGCCGTTGAGCACCAGTTGCCCGAAGAAGCTGTGTGCTTCACTGATGGGGATGGAGGTGACCTCAGTAACTGACCTGCCACCAACCTTAACATAGCCCGCCTCCTTGCGCAGGCGCATACCGCCACATTCAGGGCATAAGCGTTTGCCACGGTAGCGGCTCAGCATGACCCTGTACTGTATCTTGTACTTCTTGTCCTCAAGGTGCTGGAAAAAGCGGTTCAGTCCGAAGAAGTACCTGTTGCCGTTCCATACCAGCTCCTTCTGCTCAGGGGTCAGTTTGTACCAGGGCTTATGAATGGGAAAGCCGAATTTGTCAGCACTGTAGATAAGTCTCTCCTTCCACCGCTTCATTGTTTCGCCGCGCCAGCAGGCTATGGCATTGTCATAGACTGAGAGGTTTTCGTCAGGAATGACGAGGCTCTCGTCTATCCCTATTATTTTTCCGTAGCCATTGCAGAGCGGGCATGCTCCCAGCGGAGAGTTGAAGCTGAAGAGATGCTCTGTGGGCTCCTCGAAGGCTATGCCGTCTTCTTCGAACCTGTCAGAGAACCTTACCGTCCGGGTTGTTTCCTCATCGGTCACGGTAAGGTTTATTTCACCTCTTCCCGTCAGGAAAGCCGTCTGTACCGAATCGGCGGCACGGCTCAGTTCCTCAGGCGAGTCACCGGCAGCAAACCTGTCGATGATAAGTTCAGTGCTGCGCATTTCCGTCATCAGCTCTGCCGTTCCTGTATCGTCAAGTCTGATGACACCCTTTTCGGTGCTGATACGGGTATACCCCTGCCGGATAAGGAATTTGATGTATTCAGCCGGATCAACATTATCCGGCACTGCAATGGGAGCAGTAAGCACCACCCTTGTTCCCGGGGTCAGGGCCGCAAGGTAATTGACAACGTCATCAACGGTGTGACGCCGCACCTCCCTTCCTGATACCGGAGAAATTGTCCGTCCCACGCGGGCCCAGAGAAGACGCAGATAGTCGAATATCTCAGTGGAGGTCCCTACGGTAGACCTTGGATTCCTGGTGTTGACTTTTTGTTCGATGGCAATGGCAGGAGGGATACCGTTTATGAAATCAACATCAGGCTTGTTCATCCTGCCCAGGAACTGCCGTGCATAGGAGGAGAGGCTTTCAACATATCTTCGCTGCCCCTCGGCATATATTGTATCAAATGCCAGTGACGACTTGCCTGATCCTGAGACGCCGGTGATGACCACAAGGCTGTTTCGTGGTATTGAGAGGGAGATATCCTTGAGGTTATGAACACGCGCTCCCTTTATCTCAATATTACCCTTCATTCAGCCCTGGTTGATAAGTTGGCAAAATTAACAATTTTGAATTTACTATTTTTTGTTTTCTTTGTCTGAGTCAGAAATGAAACAAAACGGAACACCATACCGTATAAGCCAACAGTTAACAGAAAAAAACAACAACTTAACAGAGGAGGAACGCCTATAGAATAACTCTACCCAAAACCAATAATAGAGTTAGATATGAAGAGCAAAATGACCGATTATGAGCTTATTACAAGCTTCATGAACGGTAATGAGAGAAGCATAGAGCTGCTCATCCTCCGACACAAAAGTAAAGTCTATTCCTATATAAGCCTTTACATCCGCAACAGGGACCTGGCCGATGATATTTTCCAGGACACATTCCTCAAAGTAGTTCAGTCAATACGCTCGGGCCGTTACCAGGACGACGGCAAGTTTATCTCCTGGGTGATGAGGATTGCTCACAACCTTATTATTGATCACTTCAGGCATGAGAAGCAGATGGGTATAGTCTTCAATGATGATTATGAGACTGATCTCTTCAACTCGAAGAAGCTGACGGATGACAATGTTGAGGATATTATCGTGCGCCGCCAGGTTATGCGTGATGTAAGACGCCTTATCAACGGTCTCCCTGAAGATCAGCGTGAGGTGGTTATTATGCGTCACTATGCCGGAATGAGTTTTAAGGAGATTGCTGACATGACCGGAGTAAGTATTAACACCGCACTGGGACGGATGAGATACGCACTTATCAACATGCGTAAGTTAATGGTCGAAAAAAATATCACCCTTTCAATCGGCTGATACAATTTTTGATATAAGGGGGCGTTTTTTTGATATGAGAACAGAGACGCCTATGGATAAGAATTCTACCCTCTTACTTTCATATTTTGAAATTACCAATACCCCGTCAGACCTGATAGCAGATGCTTTCGGCATAGACAATGCCCTGAGTGTACTGCTTCCTGATATGGAAGATTCACCGTCAGATGAAGTCATTGCCAGTCTGTTCGAAAAGATCAGAAAGAATAAGGTAAACTAAATATACTTTCCTCAAATACTTTTAACATTGGTCGGGGAACCGGCAGGAATCACCTGTCCGGTTCTTCTATTATATGACTGGCGTCATGGTCATTCTTGCATGTTTTTTTTACCTTAGCACAACCCAATTATAAACATCATGAAACCCGGATATGTCAGATACACAAACACCTGTTTATGTAACTTTCAGTTATATGGGTTCCATAATACCTTTAAAACCAAAATTGTTTTATGATGAAAAGACTGATTGTCTGTTTCGTTGCAGTAATGACCATGTTATGGTCTTGCACCTCAAAACGGGAAAAGATGGAGAACAGAATGCGGGATTTCATTGCCTCCTACGAGGCAGCTGTGATACCCCTGTACAAGGAATCAGCCCTCTCTTCATGGGATGCCAATGTCAATGGCACTGATGAGGCATGGGCAAGAAACGAAAAGGCCTCCCTGGCTTATATCAGCTACTTCACTGATAAGGAGGCATTCGCCGAACTTAAAGAATTGAAGGAATCGGGAAAGGTGAAGGACCCGGTTCTGGCACGACAACTGGAAGTTATCTACAACCAGTTCCTCTCTGGTCAGGTTGACACAAGCCTTCTTGCAGAACAGGTGAGGATGGAGACGGAGATAACGAAGAAATTCAACTCATTCAGGGCTGATGTCAACGGAAAGATGCTGAGTGACAATGAGGTGGAGGATATCCTTCGCAACTCAACCAACTCCGGCGAGCTTCAGGCTGCATGGGAAGGCCATAAAAAGATCGGACCGGTTGTGGCAGATGATGTTATAAAGCTTGTCAGGCACCGGAACAGGATTGCACAGGAACTGGGTTTTGACAACTACCACCAGATGAGCCTGAAACTGTCAGGCCAGGATCCTGAGGAGGTTACAAGGATTTTTGATGAGCTTGACAGTCTCACAGAGGGTACTTTCGCCACTCTTAAAGGAGAGATAGATGATTATTATTCAAAGCGTTACGGTATTCCGGCCGCTGACCTTATGCCATGGCATTACCAGAACCGGTACTTCCAGGAGGCACCAGAGATATACTCTGTTGATTTTGACAGTTATTATAAGGATAAGGATCCCGTTAAGCTTGCAACAACCTATTACGCATCAATCGGATTGCCGGTTGATGAAATAATTGCCAGGAGTGATCTTTATGAAAAGCCAGGCAAGAACCAGCATGCATTCTCCACAGATATTGACAGGGAGGGAGATGTCCGCACTCTTGACAATATCAGGCCTGATTCATACTGGATGAACACCATAATGCATGAGCTTGGCCATGGCGTATATTCGTATTACAACGACAGGTCCCTGCCCTTTGCCATCAGGGATGCAGCCCACACATTCACCACGGAGGCTGTGGCCAATTTCTTTGGCAGATATGCCACTGATCCTGCATGGATGCACTTCATGGGTGTCATAGATGAAAAGGAGGCAGAGAGAATAAACGAGGAGGCCTTCAATGCTTTCAGACTGCAACAACTTGTTTTCAGCCGCTGGGCACAGGTGATGTACAGGTTTGAAAAAGCCATGTATGAAAATCCGGATCAGGACCTTAACCAATTGTGGTGGGACATGGTTGAGAAGTACCAGATGATGAAGAAACCGGCAGGGCGTGACATGCCTGACTGGGCCACCAAGATACATGTGGCTCTCTATCCGTGCTATTACCATAACTACCTTCTTGGTGAACTTCTTGCCTCACAATTCTCTGCATTTATCACAAACTCGGTTGTCAGGGGCAATACCGGCGAGGATATGAAGGCTATGGGTGAATTCTTTAAAACCAAAGTATTTATGCCCGGCATGCGATATGAGTGGAATGAAATGATTGAAAAGGCAACGGGAGAGAAGCTGACAGCCCGGCACTACGCTGCCCAGGTCATCGGTGAAGAATAATCATAAACAGATAGAAATGAAAAAAGTAATTTTTCTTATGGTCATGGTATTGACAGCATGTTCGACCCCTGCAAAAAAGGGAGGAGAGACAGCATCAGCCTTCATCGGTGAAACGGCAGTCACCTCTGCCATTGACCGTATAATGGGAGAACAG
>WXFE01000150.1 GCA_009881065.1 Bacteroidales bacterium
AATTTTTCTTATGGTCATGGTATTGACAGCATGTTCGACCCCTGCAAAAAAGGGAGGAGAGACAGCATCAGCCTTCATCGGTGAAACGGCAGTCACCTCTGCCATTGACCGTATAATGGGAGAACAGACCGCTGCTGACAGGTTACTTGTCGAAAAGGGCGTGCAACATGCCGCCTCGCTCTGGCGCAAAGAGGACGGAACCGTTGAGGAATTTGTCGATTTCGTCTCTGTGAACTATATTTCTGATCCGGCCAAACGAAAGGCCGTGTTCATCAAGATCAGCAACTATCTTGAGTCACTGGCCGGGAATATGAACGAGGTTACAATCGATCTGAGGAAAGTCCTTGACGAGACTGGCAGTGAAATCGATGAGATAGACCGCATGTTCGGAAACTATTCTGTTGGTTCCCACCTTCAGTCAGATTTCTATGATAACAAGATTGCATTTGTGATTGCGCTCAACTTCCCGTATTACACACTTGAAGAGAAGGATAACCTTGGTGCCGGCTGGAGCCGGGAGCAATGGGCTATGGCCCGGCTGGGAGACCAGTTTGTGTCACGCGTACCTGCGGAACTGAACCAGCAGGCAAACACTGCACTGGGGAACGCCGATATGTATATTGCAGAATACAATATTCATATGGGAAAGCTTCGCACCGATGACGGACGGCAGCTTTTTCCTGATGATATGGTGCTTCTCTCTCACTGGAACCTGCGTGACGAGATCAAGTCGAACTATGCTGACAGGGAAACCGGAAACGAAAAGCAGGAAATGGTTTACCGGGTGATGGAAAGGATAATCAGGCAGGAGATTCCGGAAAAAGTTATCAACAATCCCGTGTATGAGTGGGCCCCTTACTCCAACAAAGTGACGCAGGATGGTGAAGTGGCAGATGCCCCTGCTGAACCTGATACCCGCTATTCTCATATAATCAGCGTATTCAATGCGTTGAAAGCGACTGACCCGTATAATCCCGGTATGAATACCGCCATGCTTCGCAGTTTTTCCGGAGGGATGGAAATCTCCGAGGAGGATGCTGCAGCCCTGTTCAGGGAGTATCTCAGCTCACCTCAGCTCAGGCAGGTGGCAGAGATTATAAAGGAGAGGCTTGGACGTGACCTCAGACCATATGATATTTGGTACGACGGGTTCAAGTCAAGGAGCTCTATATCTGAAAGCCTGCTCACCGCAAAGACATCAGCCCTTTATCCTGATGCTGCTGCCTTCAGGGCCGGCCTTCCTGCCATTCTGGTCAAACTCGGCTGGTCGCCTGAGAGGGCCAGGTATCTTGCAGACAAGATCGTGGTTGACCCGGCCCGCGGCTCCGGCCATGCATGGGGCGCCGCAATGAAAGGGGCCGTCTCACACCTGAGAACCCGGATATCGGACAAGGGAATGGATTATAAGGGATACAACATCGCGGTACATGAGTTCGGACACAACGTGGAACAGACAATTTCACTTTATGATGTTGATTACTATACCCTTTCGGGTGTTCCAAACACTGCATTTACAGAAGCCACTGCGTTTCTGTTCCAGGACCGTGACCTGATGCTGCTGGGAATCAACGATGCAAATCCGGAGAAGGAGAAGCTTCAGACGCTTGATGCAGCGTGGTCACTCATGGAGATCATGGGTGTGAGCCTGGTTGAGATGGGAGTGTGGAACTGGCTTTACGAGAACCCGGAGGCAACGCCTGCACAGCTGAGGGATAAGACCGTTGACATTGCAGTGGAGGTGTGGAACAACTACTTTGCCCCGGTATTGGGAGTGAACGATTCGCCACTGCTCGCGATCTATTCACATATGGTCAGTACCCCTCTTTACCTGGCTAACTATGCCTACGGACAGATAATCCAGTTCCAGATAGAAGAACAGATTAAAGGCAGGAAGTTCTCTGATGAGGTTGACCGCATGTACAGTCTGGGACGCCTCACACCACAGCATTGGATGAGCCAGGCAACAGGAACAAAGATTTCGGCCCGGCCGTTGCTCAGGGCTCTTGACGAGGCATTGAAATAATGTAGTAACATGTTGTTGCCAGGAAATTCCGCAGGAAGGGGATAGCACCCGGAAAGCCTGGCAGTAAACGGGGGCGAAGCCCGAACTTTACTTCGAAATTCGGATTGATGAACCAGAGGGATTTCTTCAGAACGGAGAATCCCTCTTCTCTTATTATCTTCTCAAATCTGCCAGTATTGATTCCTGTATCCCTTATCTCCAGAAGACCTTCTATCTTCCCGCTCTCTTCTCCTGCCACCCTGAGAAGCCACCTGTAAATTCCGCGTGGCAGCAGATGAATCCAGGGCAATTTTGACAGAACAGGGCTGTCACATACCTGCTGATGTCCGCCAAAGGGATTGTTCCAGGGCGGGAAGGCTATAAACAGAACACTGTCACGGGCAAGCAGCCTCTTGACAAAGCCAATGAACCTTGCATGGTCATGAATGTGCTCCAGCACGTCACGCATCATTACAAGGTCAAACTTCCCCACATCTGCGCAGTCATATATATCCGCAGCAATGAACTCCATACTTTCTCCCCCGGGGATGGATGAATAAAACCTGCGGGCATTCCCAATCTTGTATTCCGAAATATCTATCCCCGTCACCCTGGCACACCCGGCCCTGAGGAAGGGGAGAAGGTTTCCACCTTCACCACAACCTATCTCAAGCACCGAAAGTGAGGAGGTTACCTGCTTTACACCCGAGATGAATGGAATTACATACTTTGATGTAGTCTGTGACTGCTCCCTGAAATAAAGTTCCCTGTCAGTATGCCGCTCATGCATGGCTCAAATGTAATTTTTTTTTCTGTTTCTCTTGACTTGTATTGTATATAGTGATATCTTTGTGATATCAAAATAATATCACAAATCATGAAAGAAGAAAAAATTTTCAGAGCGTCATCAGGATATCTTTTCCTGGTAATTACAATTCTTGCACTTACTGCAACCGTTTTTTCCTTCATTGGCGAGATATACTGGCTGGGCTGCATCCTTATACTGGTTGACATCTTCCTATTGGCAGGGCTGATGGTTGTTAACCCGAATGAATCAATGGTGATGGTGCTATTTGGCGCCTACAGGGGAACGGTGAAGAAAAACGGTTTCTGGTGGAATATCCCGTTTTATTCACGCAAAAGGATTTCACTCAGGGCGCGCAACTTTGACAGCGAACCCATCAAGGTGAACGACAAGAACGGAAACCCCATCAAGATAGGTCTGGTGCTTGTATGGAAGGTTGAAGACACCTACAAGGCTGCCTTTGACGTTGACAAGTATGAGCATTTCGTTCTGGTGCAGAGCGATGCAGCTCTTCGCAAACTGGCTGGTCTCTATCCCTACGACAACTGGGAGGGTCATGAACATGAGATGACGCTTCGCAGTGGCGGTGAGGAGGTGAATGATGAGCTTGAGAAGGAGATAAGGGAGCGGCTGATGATTGCAGGTATCAATGTGATTGAGGCAAGGATCAATTACATTGCCTATTCCGAGGAGATTGCCGGTGCGATGCTCCGCCGTCAGCAGGCTGCTGCAGTGGTTGCCGCCAGATTCAAGATAGTAGAGGGTGCTGTTTCGATGGTTGAAATGGCGCTGGAGCAGCTCTCTGACAAGAATATAATAGAACTTGATGAGGAGAAGAAGGCAGCCATGGTAAGTAATCTTATGGTGGTGTTGTGCGGCGACAAGGATCCCAATCCGATCATCAACACCGGTACGCTGCACCATTAGTCATGCAGAAGAAGTCGTTTATAATACGGATTGACCGGGACAAGCTGAGCGCCATTGAGAAATGGGCCTCCGACGAGTTCCGCAGCACCAATGGTCAGATTGAATGGATCCTTGATCAGGCACTGCGAAAGTCCGGCAGATTACGCGACAAGAGGAACAAAACAGATCAGAATAAAGATGAAAAGTGAAATCCCTATGATAAAGTACACCTGTCCGAAATGCGGCTGCAGGAATTACCGGCTAAGCGAGATCAGGGTTGCCCACAGTCTTCTTACACAGCTTTTTGACATCCAGTCCAGGAAATACTCAGCCATAATCTGTAAAAAATGCAGCTATACAGAGTTTTACAATGTACCGGTAAAGAAGATAACCACTGTATTTGATTTCTTGACTGGTACCTGATTTCAGATATTTGCAAGGTAAACGGAGCAGCAGGCAGCAATGCCTGCTGTTTCAGTTCTGAGACGTCCAGTGCCAATATGTACCGGCACATAACCGGCGCTTATGGCAGCCTGCACCTCTGCCGGGGTGAAATCGCCCTCAGGACCGATGAGGATCGTAACATCTTCGCCCCGGTTAAAGGCTTCCGTTATGGCTATCCTGTCAAATGAAGAGTCGCAGGTGGCAATAAGCCTTTTCTCCTTCGCAGGTCTGCGAATAAACTCCTCTGCTGATTCCGGTTCCTCAAGCCCGGGCAGGATGCACCTGCCCGATTGCTTCATAGCCGAGATCATAATTCCTTCCGCTCTTTTCCTTCTTATACTCTTCTTTTCCGAACGGCTGCAGATAACAGGTGTTATGACATCAATCCCGGTCTCCACCGCCTTCTCGATAAACCATTCGAGCCTCTCCTCATTCTTCAGGGGTGATATTGCCACATTAAGCCTGTAATTTCGGGGCGTGGGGTCATTTTTTGATGATGTGATGGTGACAGACATCCCTTTTGGGTCATCTGTATCAATCACTCCGTTGTAAAGATTTCCCTTGCCGTCAGTAAAGGTCAGGGTGTCACCACGGCGCATTCTCAGCACCCTGAGGCAGTGGCCTGATTCTTCCCTGCTGAAGAGAGCTTTTTTGCCGGAGATATCTTCACAATAAAAAATCTGCATTCTGTCAATTGTTTACGCAAATTTACAGATTTTAGCGTTGTCATAATTTTCATATCAGAAGAATGAGGATAGGAGTCATATCAGATACGCACGGATGGGTTGATCCTGCTGTTTATGAGCACTTTGCCGGTGTTGATGAGATCTGGCACGCAGGTGATGCCGGTAATGCCGGCGTTATCGCTGAACTTGAAGCATTCAGGCCGTTGCGTGCCGTATGGGGCAACATTGACGGGTTTGACGTCAGGAGGGTAACGAAAGAACATCTCTTCTTCAGTGCAGGCTCAAAGAATGTGCTGATGATTCACATCGGAGGCTATCCAGGCAGGTATGCACCACGGGCGCTGGAGCTGATCAGGGAACTTAAGCCGGATATCTTTGTCTGCGGGCATTCTCACATTGCAAAAGTGATCTATGACAGGAGCTTCGGGATGCTCTGTATTAATCCCGGTGCAGCAGGCCGTACCGGCATACATAAGGTGATGACCATGCTCCGGTTCACCATAGATGGCGCAAATATCAGTGATATGGAGGTCATTGAATTTGGCAGCAGGGGAGGAGGCCAGTATCAGTAGACCTCCGGATTCTGCCTGAAACGCTCCCTGCCGCTGTTGCAGGCGGTCTAATACTCATCGAATCCCAGTCCTCCGCTCTCCATTCTCCGCAGGAAACTCCTGAGCCTGTCAGGCACCCCTGGCATATACTCAAAGTCTATCCTGGCACTGGCATTCGGATCCCGCCTCAGCTTCTCCTTTGTATTTGTGAGTATGTCATTATACTCCGGGTTTGAGGAATAACTCATCAGTATCCCCCTGAAGTATGAGAACCAGTACCAGGTGTTGTCGCTGGCCTTAAGGTAGATATCCAGCAGATCACCCGACCTCTTCCTCTGAAGCTCCACCCATCCGTCAACGTAGACATTCATGGGCTGGTCACCGATAAATCCTATTCCGATTTTTCCTTTTGATATGAAAGAGAGCGAATAGGGATTCCACTGAAGTGTAACATCGTTGAGGAGCAACTGAGAGGTGTACTCCTTCGGTAGTGAGCGCACCACACCAAAGAGCTGAAGCTCCTCGTTGAGCTTTTTAGCTGTCTCTTCGCCCAGCAGATCACGCATGGCCTTCTGGTTGAACTCTGAAGAGAGATTAACTGTTTTGAGTGTCGGATTGGTCCGTATATCGGCAGCCATAGTTTTAAGCGCTTCGGCGTTGAAATGGAATGAGAATCCCAGTATTGAACGCACTTCCACTCTTGATGAGTCGGTATTGTGTGTGACGGCCCCTGAACTGTTAAGCCTGAGCAGGCCGTAGTTAACTCCGAAATTGATCTTTCCTTCACTCAGAAGCAGGCACATGTTCCTGTCAAATGTCACCATGTCACCGTGTCTGCGCAGATCAGCAAGCTTGTCCATGGAGGCGATACGGTACCTGTCAATGCCCTTGTCATGGAACAGGAAGCCTTCGGCATTCAGCAGCGGAGTATCACTCCACGAATACTTTTCTGACAGGAAGGCGCCATAGACACCTGCCGAATCAAGTGTCACGAAACTCCCGGAAAAAATGAGATTGTCATCAAGGTCACGTGCCTTGTCAGTGACAGGAATAAGCACATTTTCCGGGTCAATGTGAGCCCTGAACTTAACCTGTTTGCTTCTTATGTTCCTGCAGTCGGTCACGATTCCGGCAGCGCCTGTGAAAAAGAGTTGCTCACTGTCAGACCTCAGTCTCACGTCACCGGAATAGGTGAAGGCCGGACTGAGCGTGAAGTTCATGGTTGCCGGTATGTGGCCGGTGGCTTTGGTGGCCATCGTGTCAACCCTGATATCGCTGAATTCAATTACCTGGCTGCTGCCGTCAGCGCTTATATAGTCATACTTGCCCGATCCGCTGTAGTTCGCGCTGCTTTCTATCTTCAGTTTTGCCGAGTGTATCAGGTGCCTGTTGTTGACGGCGACCACCGCGCTCTCAGTAGGTCTGATTTGCGCTCCACGTTCTATGTAAAGCACTCCTTCGCCCGGCTGAATCAGAGCATCAGCAACGGGAATATAATTGACATCCTTCACCATAAGGTATTCATCCTGCAGGAAGTATGATGCTGACCCTGACTGGAACTTCAGGGTATCCTTCATGTTGTTTGTTGAAAGGAATGTGGGTTTCTCCTTCAGGCCATGAGGTACTTCCAGCAATTCCTGAGGTGACATGAGGGGTACAGACTCCCTGCCCTCCTGAAACATATCCATGACCTTCTTCTCCATGTCATACTCAAAGCTGGTCATTTTGGATATGTACTCTATTCCCGGCAGCACCACAAATGATGAATCGGTATTAAGCCGGAATGATGCCTTCTGGGTGGCAAAATCGACATGAGTATTGACATCGCTGGCCACAAAACCGTATCCGTAGCCTTTAAGAGCCCTGAGGTAGTAATCGGAAGTGTCAGCCTCGAATGACATCGGTCCGAAGGAGAAAGTCTCAGAGGTGATCCGGGCATCAGCAGTATTCACTTCACCCTGACCTTTCATCTTATCGGGCTGAAGGATAAGGGTACCGTCCATGGAGGTGTTGTTTCCGAACATGCTGAACTCCTTGCCCTTACTGTTCATTGCATACCATTCGTCCTCATCAGTGAGCCACTGTATATCCACATCCTGTGCTTTAAGGACCGGGAACCTGCCATCAGAATCCGGCTTCATATCGAAGGTTTTCGCCCTTGTCAGCATGTATTCAGGAAAGAACCTGAATGTGTCGGCCACGGCTGTAGCTGTCATATGTTCAACCCTGCCACTCCCGATAAGTCCTGAGTTGCTCATACTGAGGTGGTTGTACAGCCTTCCCCTTCCGTCGAAAATAGGAATCCCCTCCGGGGGAATGGTCATGGCGAATCCCAGCGATGTATCGGGCTGAATTGTCAGGGTCTGCCGCATGGGTTCAATAATCCCTCCGCCGACAAACTCTCCTGCAAGCGCCATGTCCTTATTGGTGTAATGGTCAATATTGGTATATGTAAACGGATCGAGCTTGAAGTAGAACTTTTCCTTAGGGTACAACCCGTCAAGATCTGTTATTTCATCATAGAAGATATAGGAATCAGTGGTTGAATTGATAATCGGATACTGTTTCATGCTTCTGAGACCCGATTTATTTTTTGGGTCATCAATGCTGAGGTTGGCTGTCGCGAGTTCGATCATGTTTTCGATCTGCCTTATCACAGGCCTTCCATAAGGGTCTCTCTCCCCGGTCTCCACTGAAATCTTGATCGAATCGATCTTCTCGAGCCTTATGTTGAAGGTATCATAATTGAACGAGAACTCCTTACCATAGATTTTGAAAAGTCCGGCATACACAATTCCGTCAAAGCTGATCGATCTGTTTTTGCCAATGATCAGGCGGCCGCCGTATGGCTGGATAGCCACGTTCTGTGTGTCGCTGAGCGAGACTCCCGTTACTCCCCTGACATCAATGGTGTAATCCTTAAGGTTCAGGATGGCATTTTCCTCATTGTCTCTTGTCTCGCTGAAGATGGTTATCGCATCATAGTCCTTCTTTTTTGCGAAGGCTGCGATATAGTCATCAACCTTAGGCTTTACCGCCACCTCGTTGAAGTTGCGGTCATAGAACAGGAAGCCACTGTTTGCCAGCTCAATGCATAAGGCCGTAGTCTGCTCTATGGGCATACGTATGGATTTTGCAAAACCCTCAACGGGAAAGACATCAAAGCCATACTCTTTGGAATAATCCTTTACCCTGTACAGGGGATGGACGTCATCAAGCCTCATCAGCCTGAAGAAGTTTGCCTCATTGTAAAAGCTGACTGATTCGAACTTTGCTGACCCTATTGATGCACCCCTGGTTCTTGACATGATTATGGTAGGCTGGTCCATATCCCACAACAGATACTCGAAATAGAGGTCCATGTTATGGTAGGAGTCGAAGTAGGGACTCCTTGAGAGGGGGCTTGTGGTGCGTGACATGCTCACCTCCCTCGTCTCGGTATTATAGGAGAATCCGAGGTTTGAGTGATAGATGGAGTCAGTTCCAAGGTAGAGGGTGGGAGACGACTCGTAGCTGTTGATGGCGTTTTGTGACAGGATGAAGTTTCTGGAGGTAATTTTTATTGCGAGGGTGTCATTACGGTATAGTTTTATGCTTGCCGGGAACCAGTTTGTGCCGGTACCCCTGACAATTGCACCCTCCAGGGTCAGCCCGCCTTCGTAGTCGACACCCCTGTAGATCTCATCGATGAAGAACCTTGTCTCATACGTCTCGAAGCGTGGCATTGTGGCCTTGTCAGGAGAAATGATATTGACAGCCCTGTCGGTCAGTTTACCCTTCACCGGCACCTGGAAATATGTTGGGTGGGTCAGAAGTGCCGAGTCACAGGCAAATTCACTTTTGGTTACATCAATATCGAAATCCGATATCCTGGCAAAGACCTTTGACGGGTCATAGCCGGCTTTCTCCCAGGTGACAATTCCTTCCTTGCAATGGAGCCGGAAGATATCAGGGTAATATATTCCGGTGAAATTCAGTATCTGTGTGCTGTCACGCCCAAGGTACGCAGTCAGCGTAACAGCTTCGATATTGATTTTAAGTACCGTGTCCCGCGCAAACTCAACCTTTCCGTCGGTGGCTTTCCACTTTACGGTTCCTGCGGAAAAGATGGTGTTGTCTATCAGCAGGAGACCGGTCACCTCTATGAATTTTATCAGGGAGGAATTTGAGAAACGCGGATCAAAGGCCATCTCGCTTAGTCCAATCAGCCAGACATCCACCTCCTCCTGTTTCTGTTCAGTCTCCACGAAGTCAGTCAGGGTTCTGACGAAGTGTATAAAGCCGGGCACCTGGCCCAGCCTGCGCCCCCGCAGCTGGCTTGCGACGTTGATGATCCGGTCCTTGACGGGTCTTGAAAACACCGTACTGTCGTACAGTCTGTTAAAAAGATCAACCTCAGCCTTTTCCGTCTTGCTTACCAGTGTGCCCATGAATGCATTCAGTTCAGTGGTAAACATGGCAGTGTCACCGGAGAAATAGTGCTGGAACTGTGCTGAAAGGGCAGGAGCGACAGCAGCGGCAACCAGAATGGTGATGATGATCTTCCTCATGGGCTTTTCAGAGTGCGTTCACAATGCTGCAGAACTCCTCCTTCACCAGTGAAGCTCCTCCTATCAGGCCTCCGTCAACGTCAGGATTGGCGAAAAGTTCTGCAGCATTGGATGCCTTGCAACTGCCGCCATAGAGTATGGTGGTGTCAAGAGCTGCATCATTGCCATATCTGTCCCTGACCAACCGGCGGATATAGCAGTGCATCTCCTGGGCCTGTTCAGGGGTGGCTGTCACTCCTGTTCCGATAGCCCATACAGGTTCGTAGGCGATGATGCATCTGCTGAACTCTTCCGCTGAAACAACAAACAGACCTCTATCCAGTTGCCGTTTCACGACTTCAAAGTGGATATTGCCCTGCCTCTCTTCAAGTACTTCGCCGCAGCAGAATATAACCCGGAGACCGTTTCGCAGTGCCTCGCCTGTCTTGGCAGCCAGCAACTCGTCTGTTTCTCCGTAACAGGTTCGTCTTTCAGAGTGTCCGATGATGACATTGCCTGCTCCGGTGCTCTTGATCATTGCAGCAGAGATTTCTCCGGTGTAAGCTCCTGATTTGTGGTCATTGCAGTTCTGTGCTCCGGCAGAGAGACCCGGAGCTGTCAGCAAATTGCTGACCATCGCCAGGTGAATAAACGGAGTGCATAGTATAACTTCCCTGTCGCCAACGGGATTGGTGGTAAAATGATCGTTCAACCCCCTGGCAAGCTCCAGCCCTTCATACAGGTTCATATTCATCTTCCAGTTTCCTGCAACTATTTTCTTTCTCATCGTAGTCGAATTATTAAAGTTCTTATCTGTTGTTTTCAATTGTTCTTTTTCATTCTGAAAGGAAGGGCAAGTGATACGGCCAGTAGAACTGACATTACAGCACTTATGGCAATCAGCCTGTTTCCTGTTGCGGTGCGCGATTTGAGGGCCAGGGCATTGAGATCTCCATCCAGGAATTTCTCCGGTTCGGGGAGGTTGTGGTATGACCATTTAGCTGCCACGGTGCCGTTGTGCAGAAGCACGAAGCCAGGGTTGGATCTTATCACGGTTTTCAAAGTTATTTCATCGGCATACAATGTACTGAATCCTGCAACCAGCGGACCTGCTTCCGAGGAGGGTGTAGCTGTCACGATATGGAAGTCAGCGCCTCTTTTCTGCAGTTCAATGCCCAGCCTGTAACCTTTCGTCAGCCCGTCCCTGTCAGACTCATCAAGCCGGCGCGCAACCATCAGCATCACGTCGCCGTCCTGCCGGGTCACCTGATCAGTCATATCAACACCCTGTTCCGTCATGAGTGTGAATCCGCTAATGGGAGGCTCGTATCCCTTTGAGATGAGCACTGATTTCTGATCGATGAATTTCCACAGGGTGTCATCCGCAGGGTAATTATCAAGGGTGAACTCCTGTTGCACACCATCCTTTTCATATATGAACCGGATATCATACTTGTCAGGGACGGCATCATGTGGAATGGCCATGCCTTCGGCAATATTGGTTCCTATACTGTAAGGCCTGAAATCGATCACCGGAAGGTATGCAAGGTTCATCCTCATGAAAAGGAGAAACAGGAAAACATATGCCAGTGTGAAGTTCAGGCCGGCTTTCAGTGACATGACACCGGAATCATCGTTCCTTGTGATGAACACGAACACAACCGGAATCAGAATGATCAGATTCTTGAAGAAGGTCTGCCAGTTGGTGAGTACAATTGCATCACCGAAGCATCCGCAGTCAGAGACCGGATTCCATATGGCAAGAACGAGTGTCAGGGGAGTGAACAGAGCCATGAACAGGGCAGCCATCCATGATGCCGGTTTCACCAGCGCTCCTGAAAGGAGCATCATCCCCGTTACAAATTCAACGACGCAGAGCAACAGGGAGAGGGGAAGGGCAATGTCATCGAGGAAACCCATTCTGAATGCTGCAAAGTAATCACCCAGCTTGAATGCGGTGCCCATCGGGTCAATCCCTTTAATAAAGCCTGAGAAAGTAAAAATCAGCCCCGTGAGTATCCTTGCAGTCTGAGTCAGCAACTTCATCTCAAAATATTCCTTTCCTTGAGTTTATTGATAATCATTTCAAAAATCTTTTCCGGAGCAGGCATCCGGTTATTCTCATCATGGCAGTTTATGACCTGCAGGCTTTGATCATCCTCCGCCACTTTCGTGTAGATGTCGCGTACCTTCTTCTGGAACTCGAGGCTGCTCTCATGGATATCACTGTTTCCAAGGAGATAACTCCTCTTATCTCCAACCTTCCTGTCCCTGAGCTTCTCCTCAGTGAACCTTAAGGGAACGTCAAGGAAGATATTGATATCCGGTTTCGGGATTCCAAAATATTCAAATTCCAGTTTCAGTATCCACTCTTTCAGTTTTCTTACATCATCCTCAGTGTTCATTTTGGCGCACTGATAGGCAATGTTTGAATAAGTATAACGATCAAGCACAACGAAGTATTTCTCTTCAAGCCATGTTTCTATCATTGTTGCCGCATCTTTTCTGTCACCTGCGTAAA
>WXFE01000151.1 GCA_009881065.1 Bacteroidales bacterium
AAAGCATTGATTATTATCCGTTTGGTTTAGCATTTGATAATCAATACATTAGCGATACAGATAACAAATACCTTTACAATGGAAAGGAGCTGCAGGACGAATTAAATCTTGACTGGTATGATTACGGTGCACGGTTCTATGACCCCCAGATAGCACGTTGGACAACACCTGATCCGTTAGCCGAATCTTACAGAAGGTGGAGCCCATACAACTATGGTGTTGACAATCCTTTAAGGTTTATTGATCCCGACGGAATGGGGATATGGGACTTTATAAAAGGTGTTGGAAAGGGTATTGTTGAAGGTCTTGGAAATACTGCAAAAGGATTAATCAAAACTATAGATCAATCACCGGCTGCTCAGATAGAAAGGGCAGCAACAGTTGCAACTGTCGTATCAGATCCAAAACAGGCTGTAAATAATGTAAAACAAAATGTTACCAATACTATCCAGGAGGTCAAGAATGATAAAACAGGCGAAAAGGCAGGTGAACTTACAGGTAAAGCGATAGTCACGGTTGGTTTGGCAGTAGTGACTACAAAAGGATTAAATGCATTATCAAAAGCAGTCGCAGGTACTGAGGCTGTTGGGGCAACCGCTAATGCGGTAGCAACCGAGGGCAAGTGGGTTTATGGAGCTTTCAAATCTGAAACTAAGTGGGCAAGTCAGTTTTCTAAACGAGGCTGGACTCCCGAACAGGTTACAGAAGCTATAACCAATGGAAAGAGTTTTGATGCTGTAAATATGATAAATGAGGCTAATGGAGCTACAAGGTATGTTCATCCAACTACAGGCCAGTCTGTTGTAGTTGATAATGTTACAAAGGAGCTTATTCATGTCGGAGGGCCTGGATATAAATATTAAGCATATATGGAAAAGAAGGTGTATGTACAGTTACTTAATGAAGGAACGAAGGTTTACAGACCTGTTCCTGCAGTTGAAATAAATGATGGTATTTATGAAATAAAAGGTTTTGAGATTTATAATCCTGACGATGAGAATTGGGAATTTCCTCCAGGTTCACAGGTATTAGTGAAAGAACAAAATCTTGATGGAGAGATTGTATTAGTAGCTATAAAAGAACGAAGCGCAATTTAAAATCATTAACTGAAGTTTCGCAAGTAAGAAAAAGTTAAGAAATGTCATAAAAAGAAGCACTGGGAGTTTTCAGATATCTCTGAAAATCAGTATATTTAAAGTGACAAAACAAAAAATAACTGATCCCAATGCTTAATTGTAATAGTCAGTACTTGATCTGACAGTAGGGATATTTTTGCTAACAGGCGTGTAAATAATTTTGTGTAAATGAATTTGTAGCTGCTTGGGTAGTGTTCCAATTAGTGTGTCCGGGGCAGCAGGTTTTCATCGAAGCTTTACAGGATCGGTTTTTGTTTTATAGCGCAGCGATATTTTTAAGCTTCTGTGATGGTCTAGAAAAACTGGACAGGAATTTACTAACTTGAAAATTTCTGTCACATGAAAAAGTCAAGAAGAACATTTACAGCTGATTTCAAAGCCAGAGTTGCCATAGAGGCAATCAAAGAGATCAAGACCATATCTGAACCTGCTCAGATCTACCAGCTTCATCCGAACCTGATAACCCACTGAAAGAAAGAGTTTCTGGCCAACGCCGGGAAAGTTTTCGATACCGGGAAGGATGTCGCATGAGTTGCAGAAAATGGGTTATAAGGTCGGCCGTTGCCATGTATATTCTCTCATGCAGATCATGCGCTTAAAGACGGTCTATTGCCGGCCGCACACTACCCATCATTGATCCTTCCAGGTATAAATATCCCTGTTTGCTTCGTAATCTGGAAATCCACAAGCCCAACCATGTATGGTCTCCGGATATCTCTAACATTCCTATGGATCGGGGTTACACGTATCTTCTGGCCATTATGGATGTATATAGCAGATGCATCCCGGGCTGGAGTTTGTCTGACACTATGGAAGCTGAATGGGTTGTTAATACTTTGAGAATGACAGTAAACCAATACGGTCGTCCTGAGATCATAAGCCCGGATCAGGGTAGCCAGTTTACCCCGGATGAATATATCGATTATGTAAAAAGCCTTGAAACCGTCCGTATATCTATGGATGGAAAAGGTCGAGCCATTGATAACGTCTACATTGAGCGTTTCTTCAGAACGATTAAATACGAGAAAATATATCTTGAGAGGCCAGAGACGGGGAATGAACTATACCATATCTGTTCACAGTTTATTCAGTATTACAATGAAAGGCGCGATCATTCTTCAATCTGGAACAACCCGCCATTCATTGTAGGAGCCTGTGAAAATCTTAATGTAAACGAGTAGCTGCGGGCTTTCAGTCTTTCAGGCTGTTACCTCTGCCCAGTCTCTGAATGACCTTCCGTCCTGCCGCCTGCATGCCCCATGACGCATCATTGATGGCCAGCTGTACTGCTCCGGCAACCTCGTTGACCATTTCGGGGTAGAGCTCACACAATGACGCAAGTATCTCCATCGCGTATGCCTTTGGCGCCACCGGCACGTTTGGCACGCGCATGACCGTCATGCAGTAGTCAATCAGTTTCGCATGGTGCGATTGGGGGATGTCACTCGTCCTGCTCCTGGTCAGTACCCTCATCAACGATCTCTGCACGCTCTCGTTGGGTGCTGAGGGCAGTACATCAATGACCAGCGAAAGGAACGGGACCATCGCTTTCAGATCAACGTCAACCACCTTAGCGAGAGCCCATGAGGCCATAAACCCAACCCTCTTTTCAGTACTGGAACAGAGGCCAACCAGTTGTGACAGCAGGTTTGGGTCATTCACCGCCGATTGGGCCACCATTATTATCTCCTCCACGCTTGTGATCCTCCCTATCATACAGGAGAGCTCTTCCCCCACTTCGGTGGTGATTCCTGCCGTCTCCTCCTCTGTTTCGCTGTTTGCCGCACACCTGTGACCTGAAGCATACTGAAGGGCAACAGGTATGTCCGCAGCTGTCATGTCAAGTGTCATCAGCTCGTCAGGCTCCATCCACCTGTACTGATCATGCTCGCTGAGAAGAGGCTTTGATGCCAGGGTATCGCAGATGAAAGGGATGAGCCTGATCCGGATATTGCCGTAATCATGTTCAACGGCTTCCAGCCTGCCGCAGATGACAATTTCCATCCCCAGCTCCTCATCTATCTCCCTGATGATACACTCTTCGTGATCCTCTCCCGGCCTGGTCTTGCCTCCGGGGAACTCCCACTTGCCGGCATTGTTCATGCCCGGTCCGCGCCGCACAGCCAGAACAAGCCTCTCCTCATTGCGTATCACCGCGCATGTAACATCTGTCATGGCTCCCTTCTGATGATGGTCTCATAGTCGGGTATACTGTCCAGCAGCTCGAAGCTTCGCTTTGCAATATCTGTCCTGGCGGCGAAGTGGGTGATTCCGTTTGTGACAACGAGGTATGGGACACCGTAGCTGAAGTTGTAGTTGATAATCTGGTCAAAGACCTCCTGTGTGATCTTCACCTGCGGGGCCTTGCACTCCACTATGAGCACCGGTTCTCCATCCCTGTCGTGTACCAGGATGTCAGCCCGCCGCAACATCCCGTGGAGCCTGAATGATGTCTCAACCTTTATCAGTCCGGGCGGATAGCCCAGGAAACCGGTCAGGTAATTGACGAAATGCTGCCTGACCCACTCCTCCGGAGTAAGTGCCACGTACTTCCTTCGAAGTGAGTCATAAACAAGCCTGTTGCCCGGACCTGCTTTAATCCGAAGTGAACAGGGAGGCAGTTTCAGAGGTATCAACTTTTATTGTATTTTTGGTTACCCTTAGGCAGCACAAATATAAACAAACAGCATCTGAGAACATGAAGACCAAGGAAGATATAGTAAGCAACTGGCTTCCCCGTTACACGGGAAAAGAGCTCAGCTCATTCGGCGAGTTTATTCTGCTGACAAATTTTACACATTATGTGGAAACCTTTGCCAGATGGAACGATGTGCCGGTTGAAGGGAAGGACAAGAACTGGCCCAGCGCCACCGCGGAAGGTATAACAATCATCAACTTCGGCATGGGCAGTCCCAACGCAGCCACGGTGATGGATCTCCTCAGCTCCATCCAGCCGAAGGCTGTGCTCTTCCTTGGCAAGTGCGGAGGGCTGAAGAAGAAGAACAAACTGGGTGACCTTATTCTTCCGATAGCTGCAATAAGAAGCGACGGTACATCCAATGATTACCTTCCGCTGGAGATCCCTGCGCTGCCTGCGTTCAAGCTGCAGAGCGCCGTCTCCAGCGCCATCGTGCAGAACAACCTCGAGTACTGGACCGGTACCGTTTATACCACCAACCGGAGGGTCTGGGAGTATGATGACCGCTTCAAAAAATACCTGGTTAAAACGAGGGCAATGGCCATTGACATGGAGACAGCAACAATCTTTACCGTAGGTTTTGCCAATGAGATTCCCACCGGAGCGCTCCTCCTCGTCTCTGACCAGCCTATGATCTCCAGCGGTATCAAGACAGACGAGAGCGACCAGAAGGTCACAAGTCAGTTCGCAGACAATCATCTTCGCATTGGCATAGAGGCTCTTACGGAAATAAAGAATAACGGTATCTCGGTTAAACATCTACGCTTCTGATGGCTGTCGATTACAAGGATATAATAAGGGATCTGCGCAACAAGATCTATAAGCCCGTTTATTTCCTGGCCGGGAAGGAGCCATATTATATTGACCATATTACTGATTTCATTGAGGAAAATGTGCTTGACGAGTCGGAGAAGGCATTCAACCAGACCGTGCTCTATGGCCTCGATGTGTCAGTGACACAGGTAATTGAGATCTGCCGCCGCTTCCCGATGATGGCAAACCACCAGGTGGTTGTCGTACGGGAAGCACAGAAACTCAAGAAGATTGAAGAGCTTCTGCTTTATGTCGAGAACCCCCTCAATTCAACCATTCTCGTCATTGCGTACAAGTACGAACTCCCTGACAAGAGGAAATCTCTTTACAAAGCGCTTTCCAAAAGGGGATGGTACTTTGAATCGGACAAGGTGCCGGAGTATCAGATTCCCGGGTGGATTGACAGGTACCTGACCGACAGGGGGATCATGACAGGCGTTGATGCATCGAAGCTGCTTTCGGAGTTTCTGGGCAACGATCTCGGGAAGATTGCCAATGAGCTTGACAAGCTGATAATATCCCTTCCCAAAGAGAATCCGCGCATCACCACTGACCTGGTAGAGCGGAGCATCGGCATCAGTAAGGACTACTCGCCCAATGAACTGTGGAGGGCAATTGTCTATCGTAACCCGCTGAAGGCGGCCAGGGTGGTGAACTACTATGCAAGCCATTCAAAGAGGGAGATCATCATTCTGATTATCCCGGTGCTTTTTTCGAACTTCAGCCGTCTGCTCATCTACCACAGCCTGAAGGACAAGAGTGAC
This sequence comes from Bacteroidales bacterium, assembly GCA_009881065.1. Classification (GTDB taxonomy): domain Bacteria; phylum Bacteroidota; class Bacteroidia; order Bacteroidales; family VadinHA17; genus SR-FBR-E99. The sequence goes on from WXFE01000151.1 coordinate 5,412, forward strand.
GGCAACGTTGTTGCGATGCTGAAGACTTACCCCGGTTATGTGAGGGACTACAGGGCTGCGGCAGCTCTGTACAACGTGGGGGCCTGTATGAACATTATTTCCCTCATCCGGTCATATGACCTGAGAGCAAAGGGGTTCGGCGATGCCGGAAGTGATGCAGGTGATCTGCTGCGCGAACTGGTCTTCAAGATCATGCATTGACCGGCACCGGATTTTCCGGTGCAGTTAAGGGATTGGCGTCCGGCAGGGCTGAGTGGCTGATATATCAGTTCATCTCCGGAGATTCAGGAAACTCTGCCCAGATACGGTATTTGTTGTTGAATGAACGGAGCACGTCACGCCAAACGTTACCCCTGATCGTCATAATCACCTCGGGAGGCACCCTGGCTATCACCCAGGAATTCTCACTCAGCTCACGTTTCAGCTGTCCTTTGCCCCACCCTGAATAGCCCAGGAAGAACCTCACCTGGTCACGTCCTACCGTGCCTGTAGCTATAAGGTTACGGAGGGTATCTATCTCGCCACCCCACCATATCCCGGGCATCACCAGCACGCTGCCGGGCACCTTTTGGCCGAGGGTATGAAGGTAATGAAGGGTATCCGGTGCCACGGGCCCCCCTACAGAGAGGTGTTCATCCCATCCGTCGAAACCATCCACCGCACTGCTGACCATCAGGTCAATCACCCTGTTGAGGATGAATCCTACCGTGCCTTCAGCCGTGTGTTCCGTGAGAAAAACTATGGTACGGTTGAAAAAACGGTCGGTCAGGAAGGGTTCAGAGATAAGCACTCTGCCCTTCCCCGGAATCTTATCCTCGGGGTTGATACTGAAAATATCAGGATAATGTGCCATAGAACACAAATAATACAAAGACAAAATAATATCTTTTGACGGCAAAATCAAGGAAAATAGAGGAAAATAGTAAATTGCACACTTCAACACCAGGAACCATACATGTCTTCCAAACAGTACAAAACACCGTCAATGCTGCAGTCTTTGCTGCCCATTGCCGTGCTGATACTCTTCCTTACCCTCAACGTAAAGTTTTTTCATGATGACACTCTCTCGGGAGCAAACCAGATGGCTCTGATTCTTGCTTCCGCAGTTGCCGGAGTTATTTCAGTAAGTCTCGGATACAAGTGGTTGTCTATCCGTGCCAAGGTTGTCAAGGGAATAGGCACTGCCATGCCTGCCATCCTGATCCTCTTTCTGATCGGTTCCCTTGCCGGAACCTGGATGGTAAGCGGGGTAGTGCCGATGCTCATTTACTACGGCCTCGAGATACTCCATCCCAAGATATTCCTGTTTGCTGCGGTGGTCATCTGTGCTCTTGTGTCTGTCAGTACCGGCAGCTCATGGTCAACAGTGGCCACCATCGGCGTGGCACTGCTGGGTATAGGAAAGGCTCTGGGATTCAATGATGCAATGATTGCCGGTGCAATCATATCAGGTGCATATTTTGGTGACAAGATGTCACCCCTCTCAGATACCACCAACCTTGCACCGGCAGTTGCAGGTACGGATCTCTTCACACACGTAAGGTACATGGTCCATACCACAGTACCGTCACTGATTCTCACGATGGTTATTTTCCTGATAATAGGATTCACCATTGACCTCCAGGGAGTCACCACCAGTGCTGATGCCGTACAGGCTGCAATAAAGGCGAAGTTCAACGTGACGCCTGTCCTGCTGCTGGTACCGGCCATGCTTATTTACATCATCGCCAAGAAGGTACCGCCGCTACCGTCGCTTCTTGCCGGTACACTTCTTGCCGCCTTACTTGCGGTCATCTTCCAGCCGCACATCCTTAAGGAGGTAGCTGCTACCGGAGGTTCATTCACCAAGCAGGCATATATAGCCATTATGAAGACAATGTTTGGTACAGTTTCAGTGACCACTGACAATCAAGCGGTGAATGAACTGTTGATTACACGCGGAATGGCCGGCATGCTCAATACCGTCTGGCTCATCATCTGTGCAATGGTCTTCGGAGGAATCATGGAAGCCTGCGGCATGCTTAAAACCATTACCGGTAAACTGATGAAATTCGTGCACAACGCGGGGACCCTCGTTGGTTCAACAGTTGCAACATGCCTCTTCTTCAATATTACCGCATCTGACCAGTACCTGTCAATAGTTATCCCCGGCAGAATGTATGCAAAGAAGTTCCGCGACATGGGTTTCAAGCCGGAGCTCCTGAGCCGGACACTGGAAGACTCCGGTACGGTTACCTCTGTTCTGGTACCGTGGAATACCTGCGGCGCCACACAGTCGAGTGTGCTGGGCGTCTCCACATGGGCATACGCACCCTACTGCTTCTTCAATATCATAAGTCCGTTCATGAGTGTCTTCATTGCCTCAATCGGATATAAGATAAGGCGCTACACACCTGAGGAGCATGCCAGGGTGCTTGAGGAGGCCGATGCTGCAGACCGGGAGCTTTACCAGGAGGAGGAGGCCTGAGGGCTTGTGATTTAATTGTAAATTTGCATTGCAGAGAGAAATATTATGCTGTTAAAGCTTTTTATAATATCAGCCATATTGATCGGCCTTGCGCTGGCAGGTCTTGCTATATCCATACTTCTCAAACCGGGAGGGCAGTTCCCTGACACCCATGTGGGTCACAACAAGGAGATGCGGAAGAGAGGTATCACCTGCGCCCGGCATACCGATACAGGCTGCAATCCTGTTGACACCAGGGGCTGCTCCGGCTGTGAGTTGAACAAGGAGTAGTGGTGATGGCTGCCTGCCATAAATAATTGCATTCAAATGGCCATGTGGTACTGATGAATTGGCCGCAGGGCACTGATGAATTGGCCGCAGGGTACCGATGAACTGGCCGCGGGGCACTGATGAACTGGCAGCAGAGCACTGATAAGCTGGTCGCAGGGTACCGATGAACTGGCCGCGGGGTATTGATGAACTGGCAGCAGGGCACTGATGAACTTATCGATGGGAACTCAGAATCAGAGCAGTCTGAGCCCAGAATCAGAGCAGCCTGAACTCAGAATCAGAGTAGCCTGAACTCAGAATCAGAGCAGTCTGAGCCCAGAATCAGAGCAGCCTGTATCTCCGGCCAGTGTTACTCCGCAATGATCATCTTTCCAGGATTATCTTTCTGATCCCTTCCGAGGCCCAGCTCTTCATTGCACCCGTTTCATCAGAGTAAACCAGGTATCCCTCAAGAAAATCATGACTCTCAATGAAGTCAATGGCCCTCTCCTTCCCTCCCACCATGCAGGCTGTTGCCCAGGCATCTGCCACCGCACAAGTAGGGGCAATGATAGTGGCGCTGAGCAGGGTGTGCCTCACCGGATAGCCCGTTCGCGGATCAATGGTATGGGAGTATTTCAGACCGTTCTCCATGTAAAATTTTCTGTAGTTGCCAGAGGTTGCCAGCGCCCTGTCATCGAGTCTGATCGTGGCCTGAATATCTGTACCCGGGGTGAAATTCCCATCTGCCGGAGTATCAATCCCCACCTTCCAGCCCATGCCGTTCTTGTCTCCTGCTGTCCGGATCTCACCTCCAACCTCCACCAGGCACTCTTTTATTCCCCTGCCAACGATGAGGTCAACTGCAAGATCAACAGAATAACCCTTTGCGATGGCATTCATATCAATGAACATGGCGGGGTCTGCCTTGATGATACGGTCACCCTCGAGGCGTACCTTGTTCATACCCACCAGTGCCAGGAGAGAGTCAAGCATCAAGGGGTCAAACCGTTTCATGGCGTCAGGACCGAATCCCCATGCTTTCACAAGCGGTCCGATTGTTACGTCAAACAAACCGCCGCTCTCCGAAGACACCTCTGACGCAAGCCGGAATACCTCGCTGAAAAGGGTATCGGTACGGTCACTCCTGTTGGCATTGATGGCAGAGATCAGTGAGGAGTCATTGTAGATTGACAGCGAGTTGTCAACCACCGCAAAAAGTTCTTCTATATCCTGCCGCAGTGCCATTATATCAAGTCCCGGAGTTTTTTCCACAACAATATGGTATGTCGTTCCCTGGGTCAGACCGTTCAGTTCAACATATTCAGGTTGCGGTGAACAGGAGGCCAGTGACAGGGTCAGGGCGATGACGGAACAAACGGAGATGAGGTGGTTCATAACTTTGTTTATCATTGGAGTAGCATCCGGATTATTCTTCTGTCTTTATGAGAAAAAATGCCTTTGGGCCAAAATAGTGCTAATGCATGTTCCTCCATTATTCTTCTGTCTTTATGAGAGAGAATGGAGTGAACCTGATGGTTTGTCATCGTGTAAATGAATATATTTTGATACAATGCTTGCCAGCCTGCAGCCATTCATTGCCATAACTGCTGCCTGATTACACCCCGAAATCATCAAACGCAATATTCTCCGGCGGCACTCCCAGGTTGTCAAGCATATTCAGCACAGCGGCGTTCATCACAGGAGGGCCGCACAGATAATACTCAATCTCTTCGGGCTGCCTGTGCCTGCCCAGGTAGTTGTCAAACAAAACATTGTGAATAAGTCCTTTGTACCCCATCCAGTTATCTTCAGGGAGCGGTTCTGACAGTGCAAGGTTGAAGGTGAAGTTGCTGAACTCTTTCTCCAGTTCCCTGAACTCTTCCTCATAAAACACCTCACGTCTTGAACGGGCTCCGTGCCAGAAGGATATCCTGCGTTCTGACTTTTCCGTCTTCAGCAGGTGGAAGATATGAGATCTCAGCGGGGCTATCCCTACTCCGCCACCCACATAAACCATCTCTGCATCTGTTTCCTTTATATGGAAATCTCCATAAGGACCGCTCAGGGTGATCTTGTCACCCGGTTTGCGTGAGAAAATATATGATGAGCATATTCCCGGCGGCACTTTCATCCACTTGTCGTTCTTGTCCATCGGAGGGGTGGCAATCCTTATGTTGAGAATGATAAAGTTCTCTGCCGGGTAGTTGGCCATAGAGTAAGCCCTGAATGTCTCCTCTTCATTCTTTACCTTCAGGCTCCACATATCTGACTTGTCCCAGTCAGGCCTGTACTCCTCCTCTATATCTATATCCTTCCGGAAGTCTGTCTCATACTTCGGAACATAGATCTGGACATACTCTCCTGACCTGAAGCTCAGGTCTTCGCCTTCAGGCAGCTTCACCACGAACTCCTTGATGTATGTGGCGACGTTCCTGTTGGAGACCACCTCGCAATCCCATTTTTTTACTCCCAGAACAGCCTCAGGCACCTTGACAGTCATGTTCTCGCGCACTCTGACCTGGCATCCCAGGCGCCAGTTGTCACGCCGTTCACGACGTGTAAAGAAGCCGGTTTCGGTGGGTAGTATCGAGCCTCCGCCCTCAGTGATCTGGCAACGGCACAATCCACATGTACCACCTCCGCCACAGGCAGAAGGGAGATATATACCGTTGGCAGACATTGTCGACAGCAGACTCGATCCCGGTGAGACAACCATCTCACGGTCATTGACCCGGAGAGTGACATCGCCCCGGGGCATGAGCTTCTGCCTGGCATACAGCAGCAACACCACAAGCAGTATCAACACCAGTACAAATACTGCTATACTCATGAGAACTGTGCCTGCAATTGATAATCCTAAAATCATTTCCTTAAAATTTCTTTATAGCGTAATCCCCAGGAAGCTCATAAAAGCCATCCCCATCAGTCCCGTTAATATGAAAGTGATCCCCAGTCCGCGCAACGGTGCAGGCACATTTGAATAGCGCATCTTCTCCCTTATCGCGGCCAGCGCAACAATTGCCAGCCACCAGCCTATGCCCGAACCAAGTCCGAAAGCAGTGGCTTCGCCAATGTTTGCATACTCCCTCTCCTGCATGAAGAGTGAGGCTCCGAGAATTGCGCAGTTCACGGCAATAAGCGGAAGAAAGATACCCAGGGAGTTATAGAGCGAGGGGCTGAATTTCTCAATTACCATCTCAACAAGCTGCACAATGGATGCTATGACCGCAATAAACATGATGAACGAAAGGAAACTGATATCCAGGGTGGCAAAGCTGTCACTCAGCCACACCAGCGCTCCCTTCTTCAGAACATACTGCTCAAGCAGGAAGTTGACGGGGACGGTTATCACCAGCACGAAAGTCACTGCAACGCCCAGCCCCATGGATGTCCTGACAGTCTTCGACACAGCCAGGTATGAACACATACCCAGGAAGTATGCGAAGATCATGTTGTCGATAAAGACCGACCTGACGAAAATATTGACTAAGCTTTCCATGACCACTGCTCTTAGCTGGTTTCAATCAATGATTTGTTGCGTGCACGCTGGAACCAGATTATCAGACCAAGGATTATAAGCGCCATCGGCGGAAGAATCATCATGCCGTTATCCTCATAACCGAAGTTGTAAACTCCCAGTTTCTCCATTACAGGATAGCCAAGAACAGTTCCGCTGCCCAGAAACTCACGGAAGAATGAGACGATTATCAGTATCAGGCCATACCCGGCGCCATTGCCTATGCCATCAAGGAAAGAAGGCCAGGGATCGGAAGACATGGCGAAAGCCTCCAGGCGTCCCATCAGGATGCAGTTGGTGATGATCAGCCCCACGAAGACCGAGAGCTGTTTGCTCACGTCAAAGGCGAAGGCCTTCAGGAACTGGTCGACAATGATTACCAGAGTGGCTATGACCACCAGCTGGACTATGATCCTAATACGTCCGGGTATTGATTTGCGTATCAGCGAAATAATCATGTTTGACAGTGCCACCACAACCGTAACGGATATTGCCATTACAATTGCGGGCTTCATCTTCACCGTCACTGCCAGAGCCGAGCAGATACCCAGTACCTGCACTGTGACAGGGTTTTCAATCCCAAGCGGGTTTTTCAGCAGTTTCTTGTTCTTTGCCGACAACAGCGACACCTTTTCAACTTTTCCCATATCTACTTCCTCTTTTGGCTGAGGTATTTTTCATATTTAACAAGGCCGTCAAGCAGCATTTTTTCCAATGCTTTACTGGTTACGGTTCCGCCCGAGATGGCATCCACCTCATGCAGGTTGCCCGGTCCGGCACCGCCTTTCACCACTTTTACAGAGACAAATGCGCCATTATCAAAGAGTTTCTTGTCATGAAACTGGCTTTCAAACTCCGTGGTATTTATCTCTGCGCCAAGACCTGGCGTTTCACCCTTATGGTCAAAGGTTACACCCGCTATGGTAGACAGATCCTCCTTCAGTGAAATGTATCCCCATATCGGACCCCACAACCCTTTCCCCTCCAGGGGGAAGATACGAAGGGTATCACCATTGTCATCCACCGCCACAAAGAGAGGCAGGTACTGTTCTTCCAGCGGTTTTTTCTGCTCGGCGCGAAGGGTCACAGTAAAGGCATCCACTCCATCGAACTTCTTTCCTTCACTGTTTATCACGTAACTGTCCCTGATATACTTTTCATAAAGCTGGACGGCGTTTGACTTTTCAGAAGGCACATTAATGGAGGAGAGGATATTCATCTTCTTCTCCACCTCCACGTTCTTCTCCTGTCTCGGCTGAAGCAGCAAAGCCGTCAGCGACAGGAGGATGGCGACGGAGACGCCCATCGCCAGCGAATAAATAATTATATACTTGTTGCTGAATTCTTTCATATCATGTGCAGTTAAACTCTCCTTCCCCTTTTTAACCTTCTCCTGATACTGGCATTAACCACATAGTGGTCAATCAGCGGTGCCATAACGTTCATCAGCAGTATCGCCAGCATTGTTCCTTCGGGATATGCCGGATTGAAGACCCTGATTATCACCACCATGATTCCTGTCAGCGCACCATATATATATTTCCCGGTATTGGTCTGAGCGGCAGTAACCGGGTCTGTTGCCATAAAGACCGTTCCGAATGCAAATCCGCCCATTATCAGGTGGTAGTATGCGGGTATCTGTGTGTATTCGTTTCCGCCAACAGCGTTAAGAAGCAGGCCCATACCCAGCGCCCCCAGGGTCATGCTCAGCATGATCCGCCAGCTGCCCACACCGGTAAGTAGCAGAATGAATGCGCCTATGAGTATCGCCACCACAGAGGTCTCTCCCACTGACCCCGGAATTGTTCCCACAAACATCTCCATGGGTGAAGGCATCTGGTCAAATCCGTCAAGCCTGGCCAGTGCCAGCGGCGTGGCTCCCGAGAAGCCGTCAGGGCCACCGCCTTTGGTCAGACCCTCTATCCATACCTTGTCACCGCTCATCCTGCCGGGGTAGCTGAAAAAGAGAAAAGCCCTGGCTGTCAGCGCCGGGTTAAGTATGTTCATGCCGGTGCCGCCAAAAACCTCCTTACCAAGGATTACGGCAAAAGCCACAGAGATGGCCAGCATCCACAACGGCACATCTACAGGCATAATGAGAGGTATGAGCATCCCTGTCACCAGGTAGCCCTCGCTGATCTCATGACCCCTGATCTGTGCGGCAATGAACTCGATACCCAGCCCAACCAGGTAGCTCACGATTATCATCGGCAACAGCTTAATGAACCCGAACAGGAACATCTGAATCACGGGCCAGTCATTGAGACCGAATGCCCTTGTATGCTGAAGTCCGATATTATAGCAGCCGAACAGCAGGGCAGGCATCAGCGCGATGATCACGACGGTCATCGTCCGCTTCATGTCCATATGGTCCCTGATATGCGACCCCTTCGTGGTGACCTTGTCAGGAACAAAAAGGAAGGAAGCAAAGCCCTCATAGAAGGAATACAGCTTCTCAAACCGGCCTCCCTTCTTAAAGAGAGGCTCTATCTTCTTCATCTTATCCAGCAGGAAACTCATGGCAGGCTCTCTCCTTAATTTAGTTCATCTCTTTAATCATCAGGTTGATCCCGCTGCGGATTATCTCCTGTATCTCTGTCTTGGAAGGGTCAATGTACTCGCACAGGGCGAAGTCCTCCTCAGCTACCTCGTAAATGCCCAGATTCTCCATAAGTTCGATGTCGCCGGCAAGAATGGCCTTGAGGAGATAGACGGGATATATGTCCATGGGAAGGACGTTCTCATAATCTCCTGTTACAACAAATGCCCTGTGGCCGCCATGAAGGTTAGTGTCAAGGATATACTCCTTCTTCGGCAGGAGCTTCGAAACAAATGCTCTCCAGTAACTGAACTTCTTCAGTCCCGGAGCAGCCCAGCCCATGAACTCATGATAGTCTCCCTCGGGAATTACGGTAATCATGTTGTCATAGAAACCGAGAGAGCCTTCCGTTGATATCTTCTTGCCGGTAAGCACGTTGCCGCTGATGACCCTGAGATTGCCTTCAGCCAGTTTACCTTTAAGGATTCCGGCCACTGAAGCTCCGGGCCTGGTACGGTGATACTTGCGATTAAGCACACCCGGGCCGGCCAGTGCGATGATACGCTCGCGGTCATAAAAGCCTGTTGCAAACAACCTGCCAATCGCAATGACATCCTGCACGTCAAGCGTCCAGACAACCTCTCCCCTGCACACGGGAGCAATATGATGTATCTGCACACCCACATTGCCAGCCGGATGCGGACCTGAAAAGCGGTGGAATTCCACATTCCTGAGGTTTTTTATCTCTGCCACCCTTGTTCCTTCGGCATCCTGCGAAAGATGCACCTTGCCGTCAGTAAGACGTGAGAGGGCATCGATCCCGGTCTGCAGGTAGCTGCCATGAGTATTGGACATCACATAGTCAAGATCAGGAGCAAGCGGAGCGGTGTCAAATACAGAGATGAAGATATCTCTCGGAACAATGTCAGGCCTGGCCACAATATGATACGGACGCTGCCTCAGAACAGGCCACATACCGGAGTTCAGAAGCTTCTCCTTAACCTGTTCCCGTGCAAGGCTGAGAGGGGCGGCACTGCCGAAATCGATCTTTTCAGATCCCTCCTGCCCGATCACCACCTCGGTAAGCACTCGCTTCTCACCACGGATAATTTTCCGGACCACGCCGCTTACCGGTGATACATACTTTATCTCAGGAAATGCCTTGTCATGAAACAGCACACTGCCGCACATGACTTTGTCTCCCTCCTTCACATCGAGACGGGCAACAAGACCCGGAAAATCAGCAAACCTGACCCCGAAACGGGTCTCAGGCACCTCGGGGAGAAGAATTTTCTCCGCCTTCCCGGCAAGCTTAATGTTTAATCCCTTACGTAATCTGATCAGAGTTGACATATCAGAATTAATCTTAATTCCTTAAAAGATGGCAATTATACTAACATTGTCAGGATTATCACAGGAAAATTGATCTTTATCACATAACTTTTTTTGACTGCCATTGTTCAGACAGCGGCAGGATATTTGTATTTTAGTCCTAAAACAGAGATAATGGCAAAATCTTTCCCGCGCATAAAAGTATTAAGTTTATCTGTATTGTTTCTCTCCTGTTCGCTCTTTTCTTTGTCATCTCCGGATTTTTCACCGGTAGAATTTGCTGATGAGAATGTAAAGAGTGTCTGTTTTGAAAAAGAGGGCTGGAAGCTCGCATACCCTTTCCTGCAGCCGGGATCAGGTGATGAGATGACTCTCAGCTTCGATCTCCTTGGCGGCAGTGCCGGAACTCTCTGGTACAACATAACACATTGTGACCGAAACTGGAACAAGAGCGACCTTTTTACAAGCGACTACCTGGAGGGATACGATGAGAACCAGGTGACTGACTTCTTGCCTTCGTTCAACACGAGGGTGAACTACACCCACTACCGTCTCACCCTTCCGAATAACGATGTCCGCTTCCTGATATCAGGCAACTATGTCATCACACTCTGGGAGGCCAGCAAGCCAGACAAGCCACTGCTTATCAGGCGTTTCTATATCAGCGAGGGGAGCTCCTCAGCCGCCGTGGTCTTTCGCAGGCCGATGAAACCCGGCACCACCGATACGCACCAGCAGGCCGAAATCACTCTCACCACTGGCAGCCTTCCGGTAACAGACCCTTACCGGCAGGTGACCCTGACCATAATGCAGAACGGCAGGGCTGACAGAATGCATGCCGACCTTACCCCTGACTTCGTAGGCAACGGCAGACTGGTATACAACACCTTGTCAGACAAAACTTTATTTCCCGGCGGTAATGAATTCAGGTACTTTGACATCAAAACGGTAAGGCAGACCAGGCAGAATGTCAGGGCCATTGACTTTGTAAATGGCTTGTACAATGCGTTTCTCATTCCTTCTGACAACAGGGAATTCAAACCCTATTTCTTCAATGAGGACTTCAATGGCAAGTCGGTTGTTGCAATAGAGGAGAGCAGTGACCCGGACCGGGAGGCTGATTACCTGTGGGTATGGTTCACGCTGCCGGCATACCAGGAGCTGCAGGGCGGATCACTCTATGTGATGGGCGACTTCTGCTCATGGCAGTACACTGCTGATAACCGGATGTTCTGGAATGCAGCCAAAGGATGCTACGAGGCTTCGCTGCTGCTTAAACAGGGATGGTATAATTATGAGTTTGCCTTTCTGCCTGACGGGGCGTCAGTGTCTGAGGGATTCCATTTCGAAGGCAGCCACTGGGAGACGGAAAATGATTACCTGGTGTTCACCTATTTCCGTGACCCCACAACGAGGTATGACAGGCTCACGGGTATTACCCTGGCAAATACCAGAAGCCGGCAGGCAGTCAACAGGCAATAGTGTTGACGATCTGTGCGGAGCCTGCGTAATGTGCAGTTATTCAGACTATTGTCTGACGGATGACGGCTATTTCCTTTTGCCGTGTGTATCAATACCGTAGAGCATGCAGAAAGTATGCTCCATGGTCTTTACAATCTCGGCCATATACTCATGTACTGCCTTAACTGACCCGGGGAGAGTATAGATAAGGGTGTTGCCTATCATACCTGCCACCCCGCGGCTCAGCAAAGCCCCGGGATTCTTCATGCCGTACTTCACCCTGATCTGTTCCATGATACCCGGTATCTCCTTCGTAAGAAGAGGCTTCACCACTTCAGGGGTGATATCTCTCGGGCCGATACCGGTGCCACCGGTGGTTATGATAAGGTCTGCTGCCGGCTTCGCGAGGAGAGCGGCATGCAGGGCCACAGCCTCATCGGGAAGGACACTTGTCCTGATCTCGCACTGCCAGCCTGCAGCCGCCATGGCATACTTAACATATTTAACCACGGCCGGACCGCTCAAATCGGTATAGTCTCCACTGTGAGCCCTGTCGCTCAGGGTGATCACATGAACCCGGAATTTTTCAGGTAATGTCATGTTTCTCTTTGTTTATCAGTTTGATATCGGAAATAACCATCGTTTTGTCAACCGCCTTGCACATATCATATAGTGTCAGCAGGGCCACGCTCACCGCTGTCAGCGCCTCCATCTCCACGCCTGTTCGTCCGGTGCAGCGCACTGTTGCACTGGCTGCCATTCCTTTCGCATCAGGCTCAATTCTTACACTGACCTGGTCAAGGGTGATATTATGACACAGCGGGATAAGCTTACTGCACTGTTTGGCCGCCTGTATGCCTGCTATCTCAGCCACGGTAATGACATCACCCTTTTTCATCATGTTGTCTGCCACCAGCTTCAGGGTTTCCGGCTGCATATCTATCCTGCCTGACGCCGTTGCTGTCCGTCTCTGCTCCGGTTTTTCCCCGGTGAAGACCATAGTTGCTCTTCCACTTTCATCACTGTGTGTCAGCTTTGCCATAATTTCATCCTCCTATGTTGTAAAAGCCATTTACATGATTTGCCGTGCCCATTTCAGGTTTTGCATCCAGGGCCTGGCGCAGGGCTTCCTCAGGACCCAGTTCGCGTATGCTGAACCGACTGTCGCTGAAAAGGCATGGAAGCAACATGCCTTCGGGTGTAAGACGAAGCCTGTTGCACTTCGCGCAGTGTCCGCCGCTGCCCCCGTGCACCACTGAAAAGGTGCCGGCAGACAGGTCCATCTGCCTGATGAACCGGACCTCCAGCCCCTCTTTCATAGAATACTCTGCAACCTTGAGGGCATCCGACTCGTCGGGCCTGCTCTTTATGACACAATTGATTTTTACAGGACGCAGCCCGGCTTTCTGTGCAGCTTCAATTCCTTCCAGAACGGAGTAAAGGTTGCCGCCCCGGGTGACATAACTGTATTTGACGGGGTCAATGGTGTCAAGGCTGACATTGACCCTCATCAACCCTGCCTCTGCCAGTTCCGTGGCATATGCGGCCAGCAGGATGCCGTTGGTGGTCATCGAGAGGTCTGTCACCCCATCAATAGCCGCAATCATGCGAACCAGTCCGGTCACCCCCTTCCGTACCAGCGGCTCACCGCCGGTGATTCGTACCTTGCTTATGCCTGCAGCCACTGCCACACGGGTGAAAGCAGTGATCTCATCATAGGTGAGTATATCCTCATGCCTGATAAGCCTGACTCCCTCCTCGGGCATACAGTAGCGGCAGCGCAGGTTGCAACGGTCAGTGACCGATATGCGCAAATAGTTAATATTTCTGTTATATCTGTCTAACACTCACCATTTCTCCTTTCTGAATCCAGTTCTGTCCGCGGGGTATGATAATTACACCCCATGCTCCCGTCAGGGCAGAAATGTGGGCGGAGCCGTGGTACTCCAACGGCATCGCCTCGCCGGTTGCGGTGATGGTGCATGGTATCCATGACATCCTCTCCGCCTTCTTGCGTGAGTAGTTGTCTGCCAGGGGCATCTGAAGCAGCGGTACCTGTTCTGATACTCCCGCCATCCTGTCGAGGAATGCCCTGACCATCACTTCAAACTGTACGAAGACCGAGACCGGGTTACCCGGAAGACCGAAGACAGCCTTATTCTCCCCCGTGCAGAATGTGAGCGGTTTGCCGGGCTGCATGGCAACCTGGTCAAAGTGAATGGTCAGTCCCAGGGAACGCATTGCCCGGGGAACGAGGTCGAAATCACCGAACGAGACACCGCCGGATATAAGCACCACATCGTTCTCCTCAAGCGCCTGCTTCATCAGTGATGTGATGGATTTCTCATCATCGCGGGCAATGCCGTAGTATTTGCCAATGGCGCCTGCCCTGACTATCTGTGCCATGAGCTGCGAAGCATTGCTGTTGCGTATCTGCGCTCCGGCCGGAACAACGTCCGGTTCAACCAGCTCATCACCTGTGCTGATGACACCAATCCGGGGACGACAGCTGACGGTCACCTCCATAATGCCCACAGTCGCCAGCACAGCTATGTCCTGCGGTTTAATATAATGTCCGGGGCGCAGGACAGTCTGGCCCTTCTTTATATCTTCCCCCGCTTTCGCAATATTGTCTTTCCCGGCTCTGCCGGTGAACTTTACCCGTCCGTCAGGCAGTTCCTCCGACTCCTCAAGCATGAACACCCGGTCAGCGCCTTCGGGTACGGCAGCGCCAGTCATTATGCGCGAGCATGTGCCCGGCACAACCTCCTTCTGAGGCATCACGCCTGCAGCAATAGTCTCAAGCACAGTAAGCTCATCTCCAAGATCATCATGACGGCAGGCATAGCCGTCAACGGAGCTCTTGTTCCACGGAGGCATGTCCATGTCACTCCTCACCGGCAACGTCAAAGCACGTCCGGCAGCCTCTGCAAGGCTGACAACCTCCTCTCCTGAACGGAATGATGATTCCGTCACAATCCTGAACGCTTCCTCAAATGTTATCATAATAGTTTCAGTATTTATTCATCTCTTCTCCTTCCCCTACCAGTTTCAACGATTCGGGACGAAAAGAAATGATTACCGGTTCTCCTGTTACATATTTCTGTTCATCCATCTCACGGCGCGTGATGTCAGCAAAAAAGTGATCGCCGGCATTGACGGTGACTTCGTAGCCCAGGGGTGATGGCACGATGTCTTCGATGACACCGTGAATATTGTTAATCTGCACTCCGGCTGCACCCTGCCTCGAGAGAAGTACCTCGCTGGCAGGAATTATCAGCAGCCCTGAAGAAGGGTAATCACCCTTCGGCAATTTGAATTTTATTCTGTTGTCAGTTATGCATGAGCAACAGTTATATGATCTTACAAAAATGACACGGAAGAAGTTTTTTATCCCGGCATAGCGGGCCACGAACTTGTTGACCGGATTTGTGAACACCTCGTCAGGGGTCCCTTCCTGAATGATTTGCCCGTTGTGCATCACACCCACCCTGCTGGCAAGACTTATCGCCTCGCTGAAGTCATGAGTGACATGCACTATCGTCTGGCCATTCCTGTTGAGGCGGCGCAGCATCCGCATGATGCTGTCCTTCAGGCTGGCATCTACAGAAGCCATCGGCTCATCAAGCAGGAGTATCTTCGGTTGCGTCACCAGTGTCCTTGCCAGCGCCACCCTCTGTTTTTCCCCGCCCGAGAGATTTTCCGGCTTGCGAAGCAGCAGGTCGGCAATGTTCATCTCTTCAGCAACGCGCTGCACCCTCTCAACCCTCTCCTTAAGGGGGAGTTTCTTCACCTTCAGCGGGTACATGATATTGTCCTTCACCGAAAAATGCGGAAAGAGGGCCAGGTCCTGGAATACCAGTCCGATGCCCCGGTTCTGTACCCGCTTGTGCGTAATATCCTTACCCTCCAGGAATATTCTTCCCTTGTCAGGGGTAGTGAGGCCGCAGATGAGCTCGAGGAGCTGTGTTTTGCCTGCGCCGGAGCGACCCAGCAACACGTAGTAAGCACCTGCTGACACCTCCAGTGAAATATCCTGGATCAGGAAGGTGTCGAGTCTTTTGCACAGTTTTTCAGTCCGCAGCATCATCCTCCCTCCTGAATATCTGGCGGCGTTCTGTGGCGAGTACCCTGAAGAGCACGAAGAAGAACAGGGCCACAAGGATAAATATTATTGAAGCGGGTCTGGCGGCGCTGAGGCCGTAGGTGTTGAAGCGGTCATAGATCAGCACGGGGGCAATCATGGGATGGTAGGCGATAATCACCACCGCCCCGAACTCGCTCATTCCGCGGGCAAACATCATTATAAAGCCCGACACCACTGACCGCCATGCCTGGGGCAGCGAGATGGTAAAGAATATGCGCGACTGTGTTGCGCCGAGCATCAGCGCCGCCTTCTCCGTACGTTCCGGCACTGCCGCGAAACCGTCGCGTGCAGCATTGATAAGGAAGGGAAGACTGACGAAGGCCATGGCCAGGGCTATACCGGCTCCGTTGTTGACAAGCAGTATACCCGCTTTCTGAGCTATATCGCCCAGGAATCCTTCACGTGAGATAAAACCCAGCAATGCTATGCCCGCTGCTGTGTGAGGCAGTACCACAGGCAGGTCAATGATACCCTGCACAATATTCTTCAGAGGGAACTTCCTGCGTGCCATGATCCATGCCAGGGGCACGGCACCAATTGCAAAGAGGATTGTTGCCGCAAAGGCGATGGCCAGGGTGTACCACACACTGCGTATGACAACCGGATCTGAGGCAGTGCTGCGCATCTCTTCAGCAGAGGTATGCAGGAACATGCCGATCAGTGGTGCTATGATAAAAAGAAGCACCAGCGATGCCAGCAATGTAAAGATCCAGTTGAACAGCGTATGGTTCTTCATCGCCTTGATTACTTTGCCGGCACAACAGCAATGAATTTCCTCAGTGATGAAGGCACTGCATCAGTGTCATCGGCAACAGCCGGAACAAGCGGCTCCTGCCCGCACTTCCTGAAGATGGCGGCACCCTCTTCGCCAAGCATGAATTCGAAAAACTTCATTGCCAGCTCCTTCTGCGGTGCCCGGTCAAGAACCGTCCCGGAATAGCTGATGTAGTCACCACATACCTCCTTGCGGATACCTGGTGTCTCACCGGGGATCATGTATGAAACAGTTCCGTACCGCTCCGTCAGCAGCGGTGACGAGAGGCTGATCTCATCAGGCAGTTCCAGGTACCCGAACCCATGCTGGATGGCGACAGATTTATACTGGAACATATAATCAATCACACCGGAAGAGACAAGCGCCACCAGATCAACCTCCTTCGGTCTTATATATTCGGTGTTCTTTCTGAGCAGCGAATCAGCAAGCCCGGGCCTGCCATAATACTCTTCCGCCAGCTTCGCGGCGAAGACCGTGCGGTACCCGCATGGATCGGCATCAGGATCAGACCTGCCCATTATGACATCATCCTTCAGAAGGATGTCAGCCCAGTTGTCTTCGCGGAAGATCGAGGAATACTTTGACTCCGCCCTGTATGCAATAACGATCTCGTTTGTTGCAAAACGGATATTCCACGATGCATATTCCGGAACAAGAAGGCTGCTTATAACAAAATGGTCAGCTGAAAGCATGATGTCACACGGCTTCTTCAGCTCGGTTATCTTGCGGGCTGCATGAAGGCTTCCGGCTGCCTCGGTAAGAATGGTAACACCGGGATTCTCTTTCATGAACGCTGCGGAGAGCTCCCTGACCGGTACCGAGAGGCTGCCGGCATGAAAGATGATAAGCTTATTATCGCCGCGACCGCTGCCGCTGCCTCCCGCACACCCCGAAAACAGGACAGACATTACTGCCAGTGCCAACAGTACCGTTCTCATTTCAGCCCGTTTATTTCATTAATTCGGTTAAAGAAGACTTTTGCTATGCTCTTCATGGCTATGTCAGTCTCATGGCGGAGACTGTTGTAGGCCATCACCAGTTGCTGCCCCTTTTCTGACAGGAGAGTCCTGCCGCCGGATGCTCCGCCGCGTCTCTTCTCCGTCAGCCTGAAGCCCAGGTGCCGTTCCACGTCGTTAAGCATGCCCCAGGCCTTCCGGTAACTCATTCCCAGGTTACGGGCGGTTGCAGTGAGTGATCCTGTCCGGTCAAGATCAACCAGCAGGTCAAATCCCTCACCGTCGAGGATGCGTTCCTTTCCGATTGTCTCAAGCCACATCTCGTACCTGAGAAAAATATCATAGTAGGGATCTCCCTTATGTCCTGCCATTGGTAAGGCTGTTTATTTATAGAGGCACCTGTATGCGGCAGGCTGATCCATCTTCAGTTTGAATTTCTGGTTTGCGGGTACCACGAAAGTCTGAAAGGGAACGTATGTTTTCCACTCCGTTTCACCTGGGAGGAGTACGGTCATTTTACCTGACACCACTGTCATATACTCGACGGTAGAGGTGCCAAACTCGAAATCACCTGCTGCCATTACACCTACCGTTGCGCGGCCATCTTCGTTCTCAAGTGCCATCGATTTTACATTTCCTTCGAAATACTCATTTACCTTTATCATATCCGATTTTTTTAGTGTGTGGCAAATTTACATTTTTTGCCTAATGCCGCCAACTCCTCCGGGGAAAGTCAGAAGGGAGATCGCTTCGCTCCGCCATGAGGTCTTACAGCCCGGTAGTTTGGTAGCCTGACAGTTTGCGGTCTGACAGTCGTGCAGTTTCGTGGTTCGGCTGTCTAATAGTTTGGCAGTCATACAGTTCGGTGCTCTGACTATTAAGCAGTGCTCTGGCAGACCGGTAGTCGTGTATTCCGGTAGCCCGGCGCTCCGGCAGCATGGTGCTTTGGAAGTCGTGTGCTCCGGCAGAGCGGTGGCTGTGCCGTCAAGCAGTCTGGTAATCATGCGGTTGTGCAATCCGGCGGTCTGGAAGCCAGGTATTCCGGCAACCCGGCGCTCCGGAGATCGCGTGCTCCATCAGCCCGGCGGGCCGGCAATCATTGATTTATTATGCCCCAAAGAGGATATTATAAATAGTATTCTGAGATTCGGCAACTGCACTATTCAGCCTTTATTCCTACTTTTACGGACGAAAAACATAAAAGAGTACTGCCATGAAAATTCCAGAACACCCCACACTCAACAGGGAATGGGATAAGAAGGAGATAAAAAAGAAGACGGATAAGATGCTTGAGGAGATAGGTGAGCTTCAGTACAAGATGTATGCCCAGGGCAAATACAGCATCATTGTGTTGCTTCAGGGCATAGATGCCTCAGGCAAGGACGGGGTGGCAAAGGGAATCCTGAAATTCTGCAACCCTGTGGGAACAGAGGTGTACAGTTTCAAAAAGCCTACTGACCTGGAATATGCGCACGACTTCCTCTGGAGGGTTCATAACGTCTGCCCTGCCAAAGGTATTATGAAGGTGTTCATAAGATCTCATTATGAAGATATCCTGGTACCGTCAGTAGAAAAATATATCCCCGCAGACATTATTGAGAAAAGGTATGAAACGATAAATACCTTTGAGAAGATGCTCGAGGATCATGGCACGAAGGTTCTTAAATTCTTCCTTAACGTGTCGAAGGAGACTCAGGAAGAGAGGCTGATGGAGCGTATAGAGATGGAGGAAAAACATTGGAAGCACAAGGACGGCGACTGGGATACACGCGAAAAGTTCGACCAGTATCTGAAGGTGTATCAGAAGATTCTGACGCGCTGCAATGATGTTCCATGGCATGTAGTGCCGGCTGACAAAAACTGGCAGAAACTCTATACCGTTGCCGAGGTGGTACTGAAGACACTGAAGGAGCTTGACCTCGAATGGCCGGCCCTTGTTACGGAGAGATTCGGTAAATAGCCCGGAGGGCTGCAGACATTGCAGACCAGCAGCAGTCCTTCCCCACCCCATTATTTCGCGGGTAAATACCAGTATAATGCTTTATCCTCTGTGCGGGGAAAACACTGATTGGCCTGATCCGCAAATGCCTGATCCGCTTCACGGAATTATTTCAGCGTTACCGTCTTGCTGACGGAGCCAGCCTTGCGCGACTCGTACCTGATCTCAATATCACCCCTGCCGCTAATCAGGAACTGGTACTCCACCTTCCCCATACCCGGCACCTGGCACATCTGTACCTCGGGGCGATACTCCTTGTAATTGACCTGATTCATCCATGCATTGGTCAGCACACCGCCACTGGCCACTTTAGCGTTCCGTCCTGTAACAGTCAACTTATCAACAGGATACAGTTTATTTCGTATCGTTTCATAGGTAACTGACGGTATGGCGCCGCTGTTCACCAGCCTCACCCTTACACTCCACAGGTCACCGCCAATCTTCTTCACTTCAAACACATCCATCGTAACTCTCGGAGTCTGCCTTGCGGCGAAGATTACTGAAGAAGCATTCCTGTGCACCAGGTCCTGCAGCATGAACGGATGCGGCAGACGCGAACTCATTTTCGTCCACCCTCCAATCTCTATATCACCGTAAACCGGGTGTTTGAAAGCCGTCCACTCTTTATAGAGCTCGCCCTGGTTAACGTTGTCATCAAACAACAGCCTCTGCCGGTCACCTGCCGAGGGATCTCCACTTCTTGAACGCTCTTCTTCAACCCTCTTCAACGTGCCGTCATAGGTCTCTGTCGCAGGCTGGAACAGCTCTCCCACCAGTGAGTATGACCCAATAATCTTGTCTGTAAAATCAGTAAAGTCGCCGTAAGTCGGATAGAGGTCCTTCCAGCTGATCAGGTACCGGTATCCGGGTACGATCTTCTCCATGTGCTCTCCAAGGTAGTCATATACTGCAACGTCTTCCTGCGGAAGCTCGCCAGCTTCCTTTGAGGTTGGCCCCCTGAGATACATGCCTCCGTTATTGTGGAAGGCAAAGACTAGGATAATATTGGGCCTTGCCAGCATCCATTCGGCGATGGCCCTGATGCCCTTGCCCTCGAAGGGGTAGTTTCCCGCTCCCCTCTGCGCATAATTAGGCTTCCAGTTCATTCCCCAATTGCGGTTTCCGTCGACATACCCTTCGCCATCCTCGTTGATCAGGCCGTCGCCGTCATTGTCTATCCCCTCCTGCCCGAGCAGTGTCCATTCACCCTTCTCACCGGGCTTGACTGTGATCATCAGTCTCTTGTCAGCAGGATCGCTCCTTAGCCTGCCGAGGGTATCCCTTATTCTCATCGTGCTGATGTTTCCGTCGCCGTCGAGGTCATCCGGACCGTCCTCATCAAACAGCCCGTCGCGGTCGTCATCCATCGGTATCCGCAGGCTCCTGTTGGTGCTCGCAGTATTTGCATCCGAGAAGAAATGCGCCCTGCCGTCGACATTTACCACTGGTATGATATAAAACACGTTGCGATCTACGACATCAGTTATCTCAGTAATCTTTCCGTAGTTTGTCAGCAGCCTGTTGGCAAGGTAAAGGCAAACCTCCCCCGCCTGGATCTCGTTACCATGGATGTTGCCGTCGACATACACTCCCGGCTTGGAAAATGGATCTCCGGTCTTGGGGTTATTGATTGTAAGCGCCCAGATTATCCTTCCTTCCTCGCTTCGCCCCACCTCATCAAGCTTTGTGAATTCCGGATATGCCGTATTGAGTGCCTTCATTGCCTCAACCATCTTTTCATAGCTGTAATAGAAATCAAAGCGGAGGGGCACCTTCACCTCCTGCGCCCGGATGAGCATGACGGCAAGAGCCATCATCGCCAATAACATGAATACTCTCTTTCTTTCCATGGCTCTACCCTCCGATGTTTGTCATTTTACTGTCATTACCTGCCTGTTTCGACTCCAGCCTGAGTGTCAGTGTCTCTTTCTTCGGGCTCCTGACGAGCCAGACATACTTGACTGATTTCATGCCTCCCACCTCACCGATGGGAGTCCTCTTCTTTCCGGAAAGGATTTCAATTCCATCTCCTTCGAGGGTCAGTATGGCGGGTGCCGGCACCTTGTTCCGCTTGCCCATGGCTATAGGAAAGGAGAGGTAACCCTCATTGGTCACCCATGCCTCAAGCTGGTAAACACCGCCTCCCTTTTCGGTTGTTTTAACCTCAGCGATGGCAAGCCGCGGAAGTCTTTTCACCAGTTCCGGGATGTACGGAAGCTGAAGGTCCAACAGCGAGTCAATCATGCTTTCCGGGGGCGTATTGTCACTGAACGGAGTAAACCCGCCTATCTCCACCTCGCCAAGGGTTGGATGTTTGTAGCTCTTCCAGGGAGTGAATCCGCGGCCATCCAGCCATTTGTCAGAAAAAGCAAGCTGTGCCACCTCCTTTGGGTCACCCTTCTGCTGGTCTGCCTTCACCGTATCATTTTTCTTTTCATCGCCCTGGTTCTCCTTCTTTTCTTCCTTTGGTTTCGGAAGGCCCCAGAAATCGATGGTGAACACAGGCACCCCGAGATGGTAATATGCCCACAACTCAAATGATCCCTCTTCCGGCTGGGCCGGATCAAGCCTTTCAGCAGTTATGCCCTTCTTCTTAAGGTACTCTTTGTAATCTGACGATATCTCATTGTAAAATATCATGTCATCAGGCATCGGATTAACCACCTCCCCGAGGCCAAGAAAGCTGGCAATCATGCTCTCGTCAGCCGTCATGCCGGGGGGCAGCATCGGCTGCACCAGTTCAATGACCTCGGCCAGGGTATAGGTGCGTGAGACGTCAATACCGAGTGAGGCACCCATCTCCCGTGGTATACGGATACTCCCGGTATCTATCGAGCCCTTTCTGCCACCCTTCGGGGGCGAAAGGAGGTAGTTGGTCTGACCGAAAGCAATAACCATGGCTATTTCGGGATGCGAGAATGCGAACCTGAGCATCGCCTCAGACTCAGGCTCCGAACCGGGATACAGTCCGCTGCGCCTGCCGAATTTTTTGAAAAGGTGCGGGAAGTTATTGTTGATGTTCGTGCCGCCAGGCACATCCTCGTTATACTGACCATCACCGTCGTCATCAATGCCTTCGGTGTAGAGCTTATAAATTCCCCGCTCGCCCTTTGCGGCATCAGCCTTTCGCATCAGGCGCGGCTCGCCCTCAACGGGTACCCATGTGCCGTCATGAGCCTTCACCCTCATCCGGGTTATGATGCCGTTGCCATCAAGGTCATTGTAGCCGTCCTCGTCAGTCTGATCGTCAGTATCATCGTTGAACAGTCTGCCATTGCCGGGATCAGACCAAAGCGGCCTGGTGAAGAAACGGGCATAGGCATCCGGATTGCCGATTGGCAATATGTACCATGTCAGCTTACCGTTCAGCGATGCGTCAGAAACAACCCGTGAGGCAAGTGACATAGCAGCCTCCGTTGCAAGCGGAGTAAGACCTGAGAAATTGGCGCCTACAAGCACCGCCGGAACAGAAGTGCCCGACTTTCCAATCTCAATCATCAGCATCTCCCTGCCGCCGGGGGTAACTGCGAACTTATGCACCTTCACCAGCGAAGGATTTGCCTGCCGTAGCTGCTCTATCGAGCGGTTCACTGCTGCCGGATCACTGTACTTTCTGGTTGCACTGATCGGTTCAGGCAACAGCAGCAAAGCGACAAGAAGCATCATGCCTCCCGTCACGGACAATCTGGTAAAAAACATCCTGGAAATGGTTTTGCGTGTTATCTGCTATTTTACTTCGATTCCGAATAGCTCTTTGTAAGACTCTGTTATATAGCCGTCGAGCCATTTGTAGTGTTCAAGAAGAGCCTCTTTCTGTTGTTTTCCCTTTGCAGGCAATGCCGCAACCAGGGCTGCAGTTTTCATGAAGATCTCTTTTTCCACCGATTCAACCTTCTGCAGTATGCCGGTTTTTTCCTTGTTGAGGAGCAAAGCCACGTTCATGTACTTCGGACCGGAGCCCCTTTTGATGGGGAAGAGCTGGTTCTTGAGAGTCATGGCTGCATCACAGAGGGGAGCGTGCATATTATCCTTCATGCTCACCGCGGCCGGCAGGGTCTTTCCTGCACTGACCCACACCGGTACTGCTACTGTCGTCAGAGGGAAGCCGACAAGTGTCCACATCATGGTACTGGCCGGATCTTCACCGGGGAGAGCACCGACAACCAGCATTGCCGATGCTGTCGAAGTCCGTGTGATGAAGTCATCGATATGCCTGAACCTGGTATCTGCGGAGCTTTCAGGAAGATCATTGCGAAAGTTTTCCTTTGTCAGGGAGTGTGACAGGTTGCGTGATATGCAGTTGATCAGGTTCTGCGGATCGAGCTTTTTCTGTGCCAGCGCCATGTTCAGGGCGAGGCTGGCTGTCTCATACCTTATATAACCGTAGCCTATGTCAGGATCACCGGTGAATGAGTAGTTGGTGCGTATAATAAGCCCAAACGGGGCAAGTGCCGGGTCATTGGCATCAATCTTTTTCCAGCTGAAGTTGCCGGTTTCATAATAGGCTGCACCTCCATGGGCATCAATAACTCCGAAGTTGGCATCAACACCAATGGGTTTTGGCATTTCGTTGAGCATCTTCTCGAAATCAGCCAGGGTGGCACAGGTGGCAAGTGCCATCTTCATCACTTCGCCCTCGCGGTCAGCCAGCTTCGTGGTATCACCGCTGTTGTTGTTATAGGCAGCTGAGTTCATGATGGCAAAGCCGGCAGAGTTAAATCCGCCCCATACATCGCGCTTCCACGACTCCTTTGAATCAACCAGGCCGATATAGTCATACTTACCATCATTAAAGTATACGAGAGCATTGTCAAGGGTGCCGGTATCCCTGTGTTTGTACAGCAGCGGCCTGCCGTCAGGGGTGTGCTTGCCAGACATCAGAAATGTGGTGCATGACCAAACCTCGCCAGTGACGCCGGCCAGCAGCATCACGAGCGCTAACAGTGTAAGTTTCTTCATAGGGATTAAAATATAGTTTGGATAAAGTTATGCTTTTTTTAACCCGTTTGAGTCCGGCAGGTAACATGTTAAGGTTTTTTAACCCTGCGGTCTGTCTGCAAAACGGCGGGCCGGGAGTCACTGCAACTGATGATGATGGCAGCATGCCAGACAGGGTCAGTCTGATGATAGTCTGAATGGGACATTGAATTCAAAGCATACCTGGCAGGGTCAGTCCGATGATAGTCTGAATGGAGCATAGCAGAACAAAGAATGCCTGAGGGCAGGCAATGGATGAAGGCCGGAAGAAGCCGCTTCGTGGAAAGCAACCAGGGCAGGCAATGGATGAAGGCCGGAGAAAGCCGCTTCGTGGAAAGCAACCAGGGCAGCCTGATGAATGTCATCAGCCCGCTAACCTGTGAGTGGCGCTGCAAGCCAGATTCCGGTTTTTTGTATTTTACTGATAATGAGTCTTATAGCTATTTTGCGCAATTTTTGGCATAACTTTTGAATTTTACAATTGCGAAGAGACAGTTCTTCATAAAAACGTAAAGAGATGAAAAAGTTTTTCTGTACTACGGTCCTCACACTCCTGATAGCTTCAGCGGCGATAGC
>WXFE01000152.1 GCA_009881065.1 Bacteroidales bacterium
CCGTCACTGATACTGCTGACCGCAAATGCAGGCAGGCTGTAAGGAAGTTCGCCCACCGCAATCCTGACGCTTTCATTGCCGTCGTTGGTTGCTATGCTCAGATGAGACGCGAGGAGGCAGCCTCCATAGAAGGAGTTGATCTGGTCCTCGGAACATACGAGAAATTTGACCTCGCCTCCTATATCGACAATCTCCAGAAACGAACAGCTCCCGGGATCCACTCCTGTGAAACCGTTGACACCGACGAATTCATGGCTTCATGGTCGGCCGGAGAACGAACACGGTCATTCCTCAAGGTACAGGACGGATGTGACTATCACTGCTCATACTGCACCGTTCCCCTTGCCAGGGGGAAGAGCAGAAATCCTGCCATCAGTGAAATAGTGGCCGAGGCAGAAAAAATTGTCGCCGGAGGAGTCATGGAGATAGTCCTCACCGGAGTCAATGTGGGCGACTTCGGGAAGAGCACCGGAGAGACCCTCGAACAACTCCTGGAAAGTCTGGTAAAGGTGAACGGACTGCAAAGATTGCGACTGTCATCTATTGAGCCGAACCTGGTCACTGACCGGATCATTGATATTGTCTCTGAAGGAAAGGTGCTGCTGCCTCACTTCCATATACCTCTTCAGAGTGGAAATGACAGGGTGCTCGGGCTTATGCGCCGGCGGTACCGCAGGGAGGTGTTCCGCGACAGGGTGATGAAGATCAGGGAAAGAATTCCCGATGCGGGCCTTGGGGCAGATGTCATCGTCGGCTTCCCGGGCGAGACGGAAGAAGAGTATGCAGACACATACAGCTTCCTTGAGAGCCTCCCCCTCTCCTATCTCCATGTCTTTGCCTTTTCACCACGGCCGGGGACACCTGCAGCAGAGATGCCGGGAGCAGTGAGCCGCCAGGAAAAGGAGAAAAGAAGCAGACAGCTCATAAGGCTGTCAGAGAGCCGGCGGATGCAGTTCATGCACAACGCCTCCGGACAGATACACAACGTTCTGTTTGAAAAGAGAGGTCACGATGGAACAGTGACAGGGCTGACAGGCAATTACATAAGGGTTATGACGCCCCGTGTAAAGGGACTGCCCGGTTCAATACGGCAGGTCAGGCTCACCTCCCTTCGCGATGACTCTTCCATGAACTGCGAATTGACAGATAAAGAAGCATAATGAAACGTGCAGGATATTACATATTCGTGACTCTGAGCCACACAATCACACTCCTCCCCATGTGGGCGCTGCATCTGCTGTCAGACCTGCTGTGGCCGTTCATCTATCATGTCGTAAAGTACCGCCGCGGGGTAGTAGAGACAAACCTCAGAAACGCATTTCCGGAAAAGAGCCCGGAAGAACGTAAAAGGATAGCAAAGAGATTCTACAGGCATCTCACTGACCTGATAGTGGAGACCCTGAAGGCTATGCACATGTCACCGGAGCAGATCAAAAAGCGTTTTTCCGTTTCCGACACCTCCCTTGCAGACAGGTTCTACAGCGAAGGACGTGATATTGTCGCCCTTTGCAGCCACTACAACAACTGGGAGTGGTACTCCTCAATGCAGCTCTCATCAAAACACAGGGTTATACTTATTTATAAACCACTGAAAAACAAGGATTTTGACCGGCTTCTACATAAGATAAGAACAAGGTTCGGGACATGGGTCACACCCATGAGCCATATCATAAGGGATCTGGTAAAATGCAGGAATGAAAAGATTCTCACCATGTCAGGATTCATTGCGGACCAGACACCTCCCCCCGATGACAATGCATTCTGGACAACATTCCTTAATCAGGATACATGCTTCTACCGGGGGGCGGAAAAAGTTGCGGTTAAATATGATATGCCGGTAATATTTATTAATATAGCCAGGAAGAAAAGAGGCTTTTACGAACTTGAATACAGTCTGATATCAGAGCATCCCCGCGAAGAGGAACCCAATGCCATAATTGCCCGTTATGCCGCCATGCTTGAAGAGGCAATCAGGGTTAAGCCTGAATACTGGCTATGGTCACACCGGCGGTGGAAACATAAAAGAGAGGAGAAAAAATGATCAGAACAGCCGTAGTCATCCTCAACTGGAACGGAAAAAAATTCCTTAAACAGTTTCTTCCGGGTGTAGTTAAGAATACGCTTGCACCTGACACATCGGTCATTGTGGCTGATAATGGATCCGAAGATGATTCGGCAAAGTGGCTGGCGGAAAACCACCCGGAGGTCAAGGTTATCAGGCTTGACAGCAACTATGGATATGCGGGAGGTTACAACAGGGCACTGAAGGAGGTTGAAGCCGAATACTACATACTTCTGAATTCCGACGTGGAGGTTGAGCCGGCGTGGGCAGAGAAGCTGATCACCTTTATGGAGATGCACCCTGATGTGGGTGCCTGCCAGCCCAGGATCAGGTCATACTACAACCGTGACTCGTTTGAGTATGCAGGCGCTGCAGGAGGGTATATTGACCGGCTGGGCTACCCTTTCTGTCGTGGACGTATCTTTGACACAATAGAGAATGACAACGGCCAGTATGACGATGTCCGCGAGGTCTTCTGGGCATCAGGCTCATGTATGGTCGTCAGGGGTGCCGCATTCGACCAGTGTGACGGCTTTGACGAGTCATTTTTCCTCCACATGGAAGAGATTGACCTCTGCTGGAGGATGCAGAACGCCGGATATACCATCAGCTACTTTCCTCATTCCGTGGTCTGGCACGTGGGAGGAGGCACCCTCGGTTACGGATCACCATCCAAGATCTATTACAACTTCCGCAACAGCCTTATCATGCTGGCCAAGAACCTCCCGGCAAAGCATCTCCGCAGAACCATCTTCATCCGCCAGGTGCTTGACGGCCTGGCAGTTGTCATGCTGCTCTTCAGGGAAGGCCGCGCAGCAGCAGCAGCGGTTTTAAGGGCACACAGGGATTTCAGGAGGCAGAAGACAGCTATCAGAACCTTCAGAACCCTGACACCTAACCCGGGAATCTTCACTCCGCATACCACTATGAACAGATACCTCCTTTATGAGTATTATATACGCAAAAGGAAAACATTTACAGAACTCAGGTGGCGCTGAACAGGAAGCAGCAGATGACAATATTCATTACGGTAGTACTAACCGTCTATATCCTTACCAACCTGTGGCTCTGGTTCAAAGGCCGGAGAGCTCTCTCAGGGGCCGGAATAAACACCGTATGGTACAATGCAATCTTCATTGCCCTGGCATCAGCCTTCGTGATCGGCAAACTCCTTGAAAACTCTTTCACAAATGTTTTCATAGACATAGTAAACATTATCGGCGGCTTCTGGCTGGCGTTCATGCTCTACGGATTCCTTGCATGGCTGGCTGCGGATATCCTGATGCTGTTGCAGAAGCCTTTCCGCCTGATCACTCCGGATCTCATCCCGAAACTCAGGCTGTGGCTGTTTGCAGGAATCAGCTCAGCAACGATCCTGCTGATCATTATCGGATCTGTTAATGCGGTAAGCCCGGTTATTACCAGATACACCATCGAAGTCAGCAGGAAGCCTGACACCCTTCATGAACCGATGCACATCGTTGCCGTCTCTGACATACACCTTGGCAGCATTATCCGGAAGAGAAGCATGCGCCATCTATCGGAAATGATAACCGGTGAAGAGCCTGACCTCGTCCTGTTCCTTGGCGATCTGCTCGACGGAAGCATTGGTCCGGTGCTGCGGGGTGACCTGCTCTCCTGTCTCAGCATCCCCGCACCACGGTTCGGGATCTTTGCCATTACAGGGAACCATGAGTATATAGGTGACTTTGCAAAGTCAGTATCATATATTGAAAGCAAGGGAATAAGGGTGCTGAAAGATGAGATTGTCAGCCTTGA
Source organism: Bacteroidales bacterium (assembly GCA_009881065.1). Lineage (GTDB taxonomy): Bacteria > Bacteroidota > Bacteroidia > Bacteroidales > VadinHA17 > SR-FBR-E99. The sequence goes on from WXFE01000152.1 coordinate 3,842, forward strand.
AAACGGTGTCAGTATAATTGGCCGGCTTGACAGAACAGCCATGCATTCACCGGGCGTCGGCCGCAAGCCGCTTGAGCAACTGCTGGCTGAGAGTGACACCACTGCTCCATTGATTCTGCTTGATCACCAGCCTTATGAGCTGTCAGCCCTGGCCTCAACACCGGTTGACATGCAACTCTCAGGGCATACCCACAACGGGCAGCTATGGCCCCTCAACCTTATCACAGACAGGTTGTATGAACTGAGTTACGGATACAGGATGTTCGGAAAGACACACGTGATAGTCTCTTCCGGATTTGGTTTATGGGGTCCCCGGATGCGGATAGGAACCAGGCCGGAGATACTTTCTGTTACCCTGACGGGAAAATCAGAGTAAGGGGAAAACTTTTTCAAGCATTATACCCCTCGATCCTTTGACAAGGATGGTATAGCCTTCGGGTCTCTCTGACCTCAGCCATTCGGCGGCAGCCTCTGATGTTCCGAAGAGGGTGGCCGGGAAATCTGCTGCCGCTTCCCGGAAAAGGGGACCCACAAGCACCACCCTGACGTCACCGATACTCCTCAGTTGCCTGATAGCGGCAGCATGGCCGTGAGCGCTCTCACTGCCCATCTCCAGCATATCACCAAGGATAACCATTTTCTTTCCCGCCTTCAGCGCAGCAAATGAAGCCAGCGCCTTCTCCATGCTCGAGGGATTGGCATTGTATGCATCACGGATAACGGTATTCCTGCCTGTCTCCGTCACCTGTGACCGGTTATTCGAGGGCTTGTATGATGAAACTGCATCAATTATCTCTCCTTCCGGAATGCCGAAAAGCAGTCCGGTTGCCATTGCAGCCCTTACATTGTCAAGGTTGTATGATCCGAAGAGTTCTGTTTTAAAACAGTGCTCCCTGCCGTCAATCACCGCTTTTACCTCCAGCAGCATCAGGTCATCACCGGCAGGAGTGGCGCTGAGAGTATGTCCTCCCGGTGCCGAGTAGGGCACGGTATTGGTCATCCCTGATACCAGTTCACACAGGATGGGATTGTCATCGTTGTATATTGCAGTGCCGTTATTTTCCCGTAATGACTGGTATAGTTCGGACTTCGCTTTTCGCACATTTTCGAACGTGCCGAAACCCTCTATATGTGCCGTGCCGATATTGGTGATGATGCCATGTGTAGGCATTGTTGCAGCACAGAGGGCGGTTATCTCTCCCATGTGGTTGGCACCCATCTCCACCACCAGGAATGCTGCATCATCAGGTGCGCTGAGCAGGGTCAGCGGAACACCTATGTGATTGTTGAAGTTGCCCTGGGTGCTGTGTACCCTTCCGTGCCGCGACAGAACGGCAGTGATCAGCTCCCTGGTGGTTGTCTTGCCGTTGGTGCCGGTTATACCGATGACGGGCATATGCAGCCTCTTCCGGTGACAGGCGGCCAGTGCTGTCATGGTCTCAAGGACATCGTCAACAACAATTATTTTTTCTCCGCTGAGCGACCGGTCATCCACTATGGCGGCCAGCGCTCCGGCCTCCAGGGCGGCTGCGGCATACCTGTTCCCGTCATGGGAAGGACCCTTGAGTGCAAAGAAAAGCTCACCTCTCTTTACTGCCCTCGAATCCGTCGTTACACCGGCAGAACCCCGTAACAGACCGTACAACCTTTCAATCTCCATCCTGTTTTAAAAAGAAGCCTCATTACTTTGGATAATGAGGCTTTATTCTTACATGTTTATATATACATTATCGACCCGAGGGACTTCCTACCCTGATCATTGCACACCTGAAACCAAGGTCATCACGTGATGCTTCCTGATCAAGATAGCGGCGGGTTGAGGGGTTGAGCCAGTAAGCCCTGTCTTTCCATGATCCGCCCTTGAATACCCTTGCCCTGTCATTGATGAGGGTAACATAGTCATTATCAGTCTCATTCTGTGAATACATCCTCTCTGTCTGGGGCAGGTCGGCATTTCCTGACCATTCAAGGCTTGAGGAGATGCTGGAGATGACGTCACCGTCGAGGTAGTTCCTGTAGTCTGCCTTCTGATAGTTGTACCTGTGGGCTACATCTTCCGGCCTGACAGTGTCAATCTGCAGTCTTCCCAGCCTGTCCTTCTCAACCACATCGCCGTTGGCGTCACGCCTCAGATCGGTGAACACGTTACCCCTGAACGGGTTGAACATGTCTACATCCTCTGAGGAGAGCTGACGGTAAACGTCCATCACCCACTCGTTTACGTTTCCTGCCATGCAGTAAAGGCCGTAGTCATTGGGCCAGTATGACCTGACATCCACAGTGATGCTCCCTGCGTCGTTCAGGTTTCCGGCAACACCCATCATGTCACCGCGTCCGCGAACGAAGTTGGCCATGAATTCACCCCTGTACTTGGGGGCTGCGTTACGGACGTTGTGACCGTCCCACGGGTAGATAGCCCTTTCATATATCCTCTCCTCGAAGGTGTTGCCCCTGAGGCCGTAGGCTGCAAATTCCCACTCGGCCTCCGTCGGCAGGCGGTAGCGCGGAAGCAGGATGCCATCCTCCTGGCGGACACGCGGATGAAGCTCATCAACTCTCTGCCCGGCGATACCTTCATACTGACCTGCCAGATAGGCTTCAGTATTGAAGTTATTGGCTCCTGACTGTTCCACATTGGCTTCCTGCCACTTGCTGTTAATAAGAATCTGCTCGTTGACCCTGTCAGTACGCCAGACACAATAGTCATTGGCCTGCAGCCAGCTGACACCCACAACCGGATAATTATTGAACGAGGGGTGACGGAAATAGTACTGAACGTATGGTTCATTCAGCGCGAGCGGACTTCTCCAGACCAGAGTGTCAGGGAGAGCGCGGCGGTGAACCTCCGGATAATCGCTGTACACCCTCCTCAGCCAGTACAGATACTCACGGTAGTCGAGGTTGGTGATCTCTGTCTCATCCATATAAAAGGAGGAAACGGTTACCCTGCGCGGCGTGTTGTTCCAGTCAAACATTACATCCTGATCAACCCGCCCCATGGTAAAGGTACCACCTTCAATCAGCACCAGGTTCGGACCGGTGATCTGCTCCGAAGCCTCTCCTATCGGGTAACCCAGGTCATTGACATCGCTCGATTTGGGATCCCTGTAGCTCCAGCCAGTAGTTGGAGACACATTATCCTTTCTGGCTCCCTTGCAGGAAAAAAGGAAGAGAGCAACAACTACAAAAACCGGTAAAGCTCTGAGTTTATACATAGCAATATAAGGTTACTTGATTACTTTTTAGTTTAAAAACTGTATCCATTTGCATAACTCTGCACCAAAATAACTACAAAAGGGGCAACTTTATTATATGTGCTCCCCTACTTTTTTCAACATTTCCGAAACTAAACATCACCCCGGCTTTTACCATGGAGGTGCCCCCGAATGAAGCGCCACCACCGGAGATAATGTAACTATATGATAACATGATCTTTACTGTTGTCACCTCCCATCCGGCGGAAGCTCCCAGAGCCGTAAATCCGTTAGTGACATGCCATAGTGAAAGAGCGCCGGCAAGACCCTTCCACGAGGCTTCGCTCCCTAAATAAATTCTTGCCTCATCACCCTGTATAAGTAGCGCAGCTGATGGCAACAGGGAAAAATCCTTTCTGCCGGGTGTGAGCGAGAGTCCCCCTGTCAATGTCAGCAACCGGTTCACCCTGTTGTGTTCAAGGGCATCATCGCTGAGCGATGGCCTGGTCAGATGCATGATTGACGCACCGGCGAACCAGTCTGCTGATGATACGGTAAAGCCTGTTCCAAGATCGAAACGTGTAATGGGGCCAGGAGGAATATATTCAGTGCCTCCGCCGGTTATGCCCCTGAAAGGGTCGATGTCACCCGGAAGGATAACCGATCCGCTTCGAATATTCCGGCTGATCATCGCGGCTGTCAGTCCTGCGGTAACATAGAGCCTGCGACCGGCACGGAAGTGGTATGAATAGAATGCTCCGCCCCTGAGATCATGCATGACATCCCCCGGAATATCATCAGAGACCCAGGCACCTGCCCCACCCCGGATGGACCTGAAATACCCGTCATATGATGCGTACACAGACCTCAGCCCGAAGCCGTTTCCCGGAAGAAAGGAAAATGCAGAAATCTTTATTGCAGAGACGCCCTCAACACCTGCAAATGCCGGATTATACATTACTTGCATACCAGACAGTGACCCGTACCATGTATCCTGGCCACTGAGGGTCAACGTGCAGATGAGCAGCGCCGCAGCAAGAGTCCTGTTTCTGAGCTTCATGGTTGTGTTTCAGTATTATCAACGCTGCCGTGATGCCATTATTTTGCCCCGGCTGCATCAATACGGGAGCAAAGATAGGTGACTTGACTATCTTTGCCATGATTATGATGAAAAGTGTTGTCACCGGACTCATGGTTATGGCCTTTGTGCTGAATGCTGCTTCGCAGAATTATGCGTCTTCATCCGTGCTTGGCAGCGGGCAGTGGGTAAAGATAGCCGTGACCGAAGAGGGCATTTACCGTCTCGACTATTCCCATCTGAAGGAGATGGGATTCACTGACCCCTCTTCAGTGGTCCTTTACGGCAACAATGCCGGCCAGCTCTCATTCATGAACGATAACTCCGCCCCTGATGACCTGAGAAAGGTTGCCTTCAGGGCAGAAAAGGGAGCCGACGGAGTTTTCAACGAAGGTGATTATCTCCTCTTTTATGCTGAAGGCACTCACCGTTGGGTTGCTGACCCCGGCACGCGCAGCCGCCGGTTCGTAAGACATCATTACTCAGATACGGCATGGTATTTCATCACCTCGCAGCCGGGAGAAGCCCTTCCTGTTCTGACAGAGACTCCGCCGGCAACATTACCTACATTCATATCCTCATCAACTGACCTGTACATGAGACACGAACAGGAGGAAATCAACCTCATAAGGTCAGGAAGGGAGTGGTACCAGCAGGTGGTTCCCGGTACTCAGAACAGCATCGGACCGGGATTTACAGACCTCGCTGCCAGTGGAAAAATACACTACACCATAAGGGTTGCCGCGAGGTCTGGCACAGAGACCTCCTTCATCCTCAGAGAGGATGGTGAAACGATCAAAACCATAACCGTGCCGGCAGTGACCATGACCGATTTCAACGGTGTTTATGCCGCCACGATGACTGTTTCAGATTCAGTCGTCCCCTCCTCCGGATCACCGGCATTCACTCTCGCATTCTCATCAGGCGGCAATATGGCCGCTAGCGGCTACATTGACTATGCCGATTTCAAAGCGAGGGCTTCACTGGTCTGGCGCAACAGGAACCTGTTCATCAGCGACAGCAGGTCTGTCGGTACCTCGGCAGTCACCCGGTTCACCGTGGAGGGCTCCTCTTCGCTGAGCATCTGGGACATCACCAATCCCTATGCCCCCCTGGCGATAGAGACAACTCCCTCCTCCGGGAACACACTCTTTATGGCGGCAACTGACAGCCTCAGGAGATTCATTGCCTTCAGCATGGCACAAGTGAAACAGCCTTTGAGAAGCGTCCGGGTGCCAGCCCAGAACCTGCACGCCATGATGCCTGCCGGCATGATCATTGTCACACACCCGCTCTTCATGACCTGTGCCGGACAACTTGCAGACCTGCATCTTGCTGATGACGGCCTGACATCATTGATAGTGACCCCGGAACAAATCTACAATGAGTTTTCGGGAGGGGTGCCCGATGCGGTTGCAATAAGAAATTTCGTCAGGATGATCTGGAAGAGGGGGATGCAGTCAGGTCCGCAAATGAGGTACCTGTTGCTCTTTGGTGACGGCTCGTATGAGAATAAAACCCCTCCGCCGGGAAACAGCTCATTCATCCCCACATGGCAGTCTGTCAACTCAACAACCGGAGTACTCTCCTTCACTTCAGACGATTTTTACGGACTGCTTGATGATGGCGAGGGTGAAGCTGACGGATTCCTTGACATAGGCATCGGCCGTCTGCCGGCGTATGACACCGCATCGGCCGGCATTATGATAAGAAAAATTTCATCCTACCTTCAGGGATCAAACCAGGGTTCATGGCGGAATATCCTGTGCCTTGTTGCAGACGATGAAGATTCCAATCTGCATATGTTTGATGCTGAAGGCCTTGCCGAAGCAGCCACCACCGCGGCACCGCCCCTGATGGTGGAGAAAATATATCTCGATGCTTACCGGCAGATTGGTTCTGTCTCCGGCGATTCCTATCCTGACGCTTCAAGGGCTATTGACAACAGGATGGCGGCCGGATGCCTGATAATGAACTACGTGGGTCATGGCAACGAATCAGGCCTCGCCCACGAAAGAGTTGTTCGTACAGACAATATCAACTCGTGGAAGAACAGCAAGATGCTTCCGCTGTTCATCACCGCAACATGTGAGTTCTCAAGGTTTGATGATGTGGAAATCAACAGGGCTTCCTCCTCCATAACCGCAAGAAACTCAGCCGGCGAGATGGTGCTTCTCAATCCTGACGGCGGAGGGATTGCCCTGATGAGCACAACCAGGGTCGTCTACTCAGCTCCGAACTATACACTGAACAGGGCCATCTATGATTATGCTTTCAGAACAGATGCTGATGGCCGGTCTATGAGGTTTGGCGACATTATCAGGCAGGCCAAGGTCAGCTCCGGAGCGGGGATGAACAAACGAAGCTTCCTGCTGCTGGGTGACCCTGCTCTCAGGCTGGCATGGCCTTCAACGGGGAAAGTGGTTACTGACAGTATCAACGGGGTCCATGTCTCAATGCCTTTTGACACCCTGAGGGCACTGTCACTGATGACTGTCAGCGGTCACGTGGAAGATGCCGCAGGAAACCTGATGACCGGATTCAACGGCACAGTGGAACCTGTGGTATCTGACAAGCCCGGATATGTCAGTACCCTGGCCAATGACGGTGGTTCCCCAATGACCTTCCCGGTGGATGGTAACGTCATCTTCCGGGGTAAAACAACTGTCACCGACGGCCGTTTCAGCTTCTCATTCATCGTACCCCTTGACATCAACTACAGCTATGGCAGCGGGTCAGTGAAATACTATGCATATAACGGCGTCGACGATCTCAACGGAAGCTTCCCGGGAATTACGGTAGGAGGCTTCTCTGACGCGGCATTCGATGATACTGAAGGACCACAGATCAGGCTCTTCATGAATGACACCCTGTTCAATAATGGTGGGGTGACTGACACCTCGCCAATACTGCTGGCACTGCTCAGCGACAGATCAGGCATTAATACCTCAGGGGCGGGTATAGGACATGACATAATAGCATGGCTTGATGATGACATCTCCGGGGCGGTGGTGCTTAACAGCCTCTTCAGGGCTGACGTGGGCAAACACAGTTCAGGCTCCATTGCCTATCCACTTCTTGTGACCGACCAGGGGAGACACACGGTCTCGCTGAGGGCCTGGGATAACCTTAACAACCCGACAGTGGCCACGCTTGAGTTTACAGTTGAAACAAGCGGCAACTTCAGGCTCACGGACCTGCTCACATTCCCAAATCCGGTGACTGACGGCACAAAATTTACTGCCGGGCACAACAGACCGGGTACAGAGATCAGCCTGACCATAACAATTCTTAGTTCTGACGGACGTGTGGTTAAGGTAATGAAGAGTGATTTTTACAGCGATGGTTATGCCCTTCCGGACATCCCATGGGACGGCTGTAACGATAACGGCAAAAGGGTGGCAAGAGGACTCTATCTGTGGCGCGCAGAAGCAATTACCGCAAATGGCGAGAAAACATCTGCCACAGGCCGTTTCATCATTTTGTAAAACATTACAATAAGATGCCCTTATTTTTGTTTTATATTTGCACAGATTTTTTGGATATATCTAGATATGAAAAATAATGCGCTGATTGCTGGCATAATATTGTTATTATACCTGTTTAATATTCCGGTTACTGCCCAGGAGAAAAAATATAACGCAATTCAGGCGGTTGTACCCTTTCTGACCATCGCACCTGATTCACGTGCCGGAGCACTGGGAAATGCCGGAGTTGCAACCTCTGCAGATCTGTACAGCATGCACTGGAACCCTGCCAAATATGCCTTTATTGACGGTAAGGCTGGTTTCGGGATGTCATATGTACCATGGCTGAGAGCCCTGGTTAACGACATAAACCTGTCAAACATTACGGGATTCTATCGGATTGACAACAGGCAGGTGGTTGCTGCCAGCCTTATGTATTCAGCACTTGGCAGAATTGAGTTCACAGATGAGTATGGCGGCAGATTAATGGATATCAATCCAAACGAATTCTCAGTTGATGCAGCCTATTCGCGCCTTTTTTCAGAGCATTGGTCCGGTGGCGTTGCACTCAGATTTATCTATTCAAACCTGACGGGCGGACAAACTGTTGGATCAACTGAAACAGATGTAGGTACTGCTTTCGCAGCAGATGCCTCTGTCTTTTATACTACACCGCTGAAGCTGGGTGCCAAAACCGGTAACTACGCAGCCGGCCTGAACTTCTCCAACATAGGTTCCAAAATGAGTTACACAGCCGATAACGATCCGGACTTCATACCAATGAACATGCGTCTTGGAACCACGTTCAGCATTGACCTTGACAAGTACAATACAATCGAATTCTCCCTTGACATCAATAAACTGCTCGTGCCAACCCCTCCATTCTATGACGAGGATGAAAATATTACTGACGGCATGGATCCGAACGTATCAGTTCCCGTTGCAATCTTCCAGTCATTCTATGATGCTCCCGGAGGATTCAAGGAAGAGCTCCAGGAGTTTACCCAATCCTTCGGTATCGAATACTGGTATAATCAACAGTTTGCACTCAGGGCAGGCTATCATAACGAAGCCATGTACAAAGGCAACAGAAAGTTTTTCACTGCCGGTGCCGGTTTTAAGCTCAGCCTCATAAATATCGACTTCTCATACCTTATTTCTCTTACACAAAACAGCCCGCTTGCAGGTACTGTGAGATTTTCACTGGGGTTTGAATTCGATTCCCTGCGCAGCCAGAAGTAAGCTAACGGTTATGACACTCCATCACAGGATAGGACAGGGCATCGACTTTCACCGCCTTGAGGAGGGTCGTGAGCTCTGGCTGGGTGGCGTACGCATCGACTCTACAAAGGGATGTGTGGCTCACTCTGACGGCGATGTCCTTATCCATGCCATCTGTGATGCACTTCTGGGTGCGGCAGGACTTAATGACATCGGCTATCACTTCCCCGATACATCGGAGGAGTTCAGGGCGATTGACAGTAAGATACTGCTGAAACGGGTGGTTGAGCTGATCACCGGCGCAGGTTACAGGATAGTAAACATTGACAGTACTGTCTGCCTCGAGCAGCCGAAGCTGGCGCCATATATCACTGCCATGCGCACGACCATGGCCGCAATTGCGAATATCTCACCCGTTGCTGTTTCGGTTAAGGCTACCACCACTGAAAAGATGGGTTTCACCGGCCGCGGCGAAGGGGTCATGGCCCTGGCCGTCTGCCTCATCTCCGACCTGATCCCGGATAATATCTGATAGTCTGAAAGCCTGAGAATCTGAATGTTGTGCCGCAAATCACTGCTGCACGCTGCCTGATTGCCTGTTACCTGATTATCTGTTGCCTGATTGCCTGTTGCCTGTTACCTGATTGCCTACTGCCCGAAAACCTCATCTATAAGGTTTTCATCAGCCTCCTGCGGCATGGTGACAACCAGCCCGGGGGTGCGTTCCATTTCCCTTGTTATGGCTGCCACGGCGCCGCTGTTACGTGCCCAGCTGCGACGGGCGATACCGTTGTTGACATCCCAGAACAACATGGACCGGATGCGGCGCGATGTCTCCGGAGTGCCGTCGAGCAGCATCCCGAAACCGCCGTTGATCACCTCGCCCCAGCCCACACCGCCGCCGTTGTGAAGGGAGACCCATGTGGCCCCGCGGAAAGCGTCGCCAATGACATTCTGTACTGCCATGTCAGCCGTGAAGCGTGAACCGTCATAGATGTTCGATGTCTCACGGAACGGTGAGTCTGTGCCTGACACATCGTGATGATCACGGCCAATTACTATCGGGCCGCTGATGACCCCCGAAGCTATTGCATCGTTGAAGGCCGAGGCAATCATTATCCTTCCGGCGGCGTCGGCATAAAGGATACGCGCCTGGGAACCAACCACCAGGCGATTCTTTCCCGCCTCGCGGATCCAGTGAATATTGTCAGACATCTGCTGACGGATATCCTCAGGTGACTCTTTCATGAGACTCTCAAGAGTGGCAGCAGCCATGGCATCACTCTTCTCCAGGTCGGCAGGGTCACCGGAACAGCAGACCCAGCGGAACGGACCGAAGCCGTAGTCAAAGCACATGGGACCCATGATATCCTCAACGTAAGACGGATAACGGAATCCTCCCCTGCCGTTACCTATATCGGCGCCGGCACGCGAAGCTTCCAGAAGGAAGGCATTGCCATAATCAAAGAAATAGGTTCCGTGTGCCGTATGTCTGTTAATGGCCTCCACCTGCCGGCGCAGCGAACCCTGCACCAGTGCGCGGAACTTCTCCGGGTCTTCAGCCATAATCCTGTTAGCCTCATCAAAGCTGATCCCTGCAGGGTAGTAACCACCTGCCCACGGATTATGCAGCGAGGTCTGATCCGATCCCAGGTCAGCCCACACTCCTTCATCAGAAAACCTCTCCCACAGGTCAACAATATTTCCATGAAAAGCCAGTGACACCACCTCACCGTCACTGCAGGCCTTACGGACCCGCACTACCAGCTCTGACAGATCAGTATACACCTCATCAACCCAGCCCTGCTTGTAGCGCGTTTCAATAGCCTTCGGGTTGACCTCGGCAATGACTGACACAATCCCGGCAATATTTCCCGCCTTGGGCTGAGCCCCTGACATGCCCCCCAGCCCTGACGAGATGAAGAGCCTGCTCCTGCGTCCTTCAGGGTCAACCGGCTTAACCCGTCGCTTTGCATTGAGGAGGGTTATGGTGGTGCCGTGAACGATCCCCTGCGGACCGATATACATATATGATCCGGCAGTCATCTGTCCGTACTGTGACACACCAAGGGCATTGAACCGCTCCCAGTTATCCTGCGACGAATAGTTTGGGATCACCATCCCGTTGGTGACAACCACCCGCGGCGCCTCCCTGTGTGACGGGAACAGGCCGAGGGGGTGCCCCGAGTACATCACCAGCGTCTGCTCATCAGTCATCTCAGAGAGATACTTCATGGTGAGCCTGTACTGGGCCCAGTTCTGGAATACAGCTCCGTTTCCGCCATAGGTGATAAGCTCGTGCGGATGCTGGGCAACAGCAGGATCGAGGTTGTTGGTGATCATCAGCATTATTGCGGCAGCCTGCGCCGAGCGGTGCGGATAATCGCCTATCGGACGGGCTTTCATCTCGTAGTCAGGCCTGTAACGATACATGTATATGCGTCCCCGTTCGCTGAGCTCGGCTGCAAATTCCGGAGCCAGTACCCTGTGAAGCGACGGGGGAAAATACCTGAGGGCATTGCGGAGGGCAAGTTTTTTCTCCTCAGCGGTGAGAATGTCACGCCTGCGCGGGGCATGATTCACCGCGGGGTCCCAGGCTTTCGGTGCAGGAAGGTGTGATGGTATGCCTTCACTAACCTGTGATTTGAAATCATTCATGATATTGGATAAAGTTCAGTATTGTAAAGATAATAAAAAGAGAGAGCGACACCTTGCGTGGTGCCTCTCTCAATATCATTCAACATGGCAATACCCTGTTGCTGTATGGTACTGCCAGCTATTGCTTCGCTTCTCCGACGATCTCATCATCAACAAGTATGCGGCCGCAATACTCGCAGACAATGATCTTTTTCCTCGACCTGATGTCAAGCTGGCGCTGTGGTGGTATCTGGTTGAAGCATCCGCCGCATGCATCCCTCTTCACCGGCACCACCGCCAGGCCGTTGCGGGCATTGCTGCGTATGCGCTTGTATGCCATCAGCAACCTCTCCTCTATTCTTGTCTGAAGTTCAACTGATTTTACAGTAAGCTGCTCCTCCTCCTTCTGGGTGTCATGGGTTATCTCCTCCAGCTCTGACTTCTTGCTCTCCAGGTCACGTTTCCGCTCTTCAAGCATTGTCTGTGCCTCAGTCATCATCTCCTTCTTATCTGCAGTCTGGGCGGTGAACTCACGGATCTTCTTGTTGCACAGTTCTATCTCCAGTGTCTGGAACTCAATCTCCTTTGAGAGGGAGTCATACTCACGGTTGTTGCGCACGTTGTTCTGCTGCTCCTCGTATTTCTTTATCAGTGCCTGAGAGGCAGTTATCTCGTTGGTCTTGCCAATGACAGATTTTTCCAGTTCGGAAACTTCGCCTTTAAGATTGGTTATTCTGGTCTCGAGCCCTGCCACCTCATCTTCAAGGTCCTGTACCTCAAGAGGCAGCTCGCCACGAAGGATGCGGATTTTATCTATCTCTGAATCAACAAGCTGTAATGAGTAGAGAGCTCTCAGTTTCTCTTCTATGGAAAGTTCTGTTTCAGCCAGTTTAGTCTCTTTTGTCATACCCGTAGTAATTAATGGGATTGGTTTTTATCCCGGAAAACCGGAGTGCAAAGTTAGGAAATTTTTTTTGAATCAGGTTATAGAGGATTTCCAGTGAAAATCTTTCGCTTTCGTAGTGTCCGATATCCACCACGAGCATATCCCGGGGTGCTTCGGCATACGCGTGATATTTGATATCTCCCGTGATGAATGCGTCGGCGCCGGCGCGCGCGGCGCTGCTGATGAGGTGTGACCCTGACCCTCCGCATACGGCCACGGTTGTCACGGTGCGGGCGGGGTCATTGCTGTAGCGTATGACGGGCAGGCCGGTGAGCCTCCGCAGCCGCTCCAGCAGCGCCGTGCCTGTCAGCGGAGCTGCCAGGGCGCCGATGGCGCCAGCGCCGGCACCCGTGTACTCATTCTCAAGCGCAATAAGATCCCATGCAACCTCCTCATAGGGATGTGCTGCCAGCATCGCCTTCAGACAGGCTCCCTTCAGATGGGAAGGCAAGACAACCTCAATACGTACCTCCGGCTCGGTGTGCAACTCACCAATGCTGCCCGCAAACGGATCAGCTCCCTCCCCGGCACGGTATGTCCCCTCGCCTCTTGCATTGAAGCTGCAGGAGCTATAGTTTCCGATATTCCCGGCACCGGCGGCAAAAAGGGCATCACGCACTGCCGCGGCGTGTGACTCGGGCACAAAGGTGACAAGCTTAAGCAGCCTGTCCCTCAGCGGCTCCAGCACTCTTATGCTCTCCAGCCCTATCTTTTCAGCCAGAATACGGCTTACGCCATTGCCGGCATTGTCTAAGCTGGTATGTGCAGAATAAACTGCTATGCCCTTCCTGATCGCCGATGCCACGCAGGTCTCGCTGTCGCTCCCGTAAGCCAGCCGCTTCAGCGGCCTGTAGATCAGAGGGTGATGTGATAGCACAAGATCGAACCCTCCTGCAGCCGCCTCATCAATTACCTCAGGGGTAACATCCACGGTCAGCAGCACCGAAGCAACCTCAGCCGTGAGGTCACCAACCTGCAGTCCGCTGTTGTCATAATCTTCCTGGAATGACAGAGGGATCAGCCCCTCGAGCCACCTTACAAATTCTGCGAGTGTAACCGCCATAAAATCACTTGATTTCGTCCCTGATCTCCACAAGCATGGCCCTGATGTTGCGGAGGGTATCTGCTATCTCGAGCCGGTAATCAGCATCGTCACGATTATGTTTGAGGTATTTCTTCGCCCCGTCAATGGTCATGCCCCTCTCCCTCAGCAGGTGCCTGATCAGCCTGAGGTTCTTTATATCCTCTGGCATGAACAGCCTGTTGCCCTTGTTGTTCTTTTTTGGTTTGAGAATATCAAACTCCTTTTCCCAGAAGCGAATGGTGGATACTGGCTCTGAAAACATTTCGGCAACCTCACCGATCTGGTAAAAGAGCTTTTCCACTGTCTTTTCCCTGTAAGGCATAATCAGCTAAATATCAGTCGAAGGTCTGCCCGCTCTTGCTCGAAATCTCGAGCATCCGTTCATATTCCTCGGGTGTAAGGTCATTGAAGTAGTACAGAGCCGGGTCAACATGCTTTCCGTTGGCCAGAACCTCATAGTGCAGGTGAGGAGCGGTGGAAAGGCCGGTGCTTCCCACAAATCCTATCACATCTCCCCTCTTCACTTTCTGCCCCACCCTGACATTGAACCGGTCAAGATGAGCATAAACGGTCTGGTATCCGAACCCATGATCAATGATAATATGGTTGCCGAGTTCGCGACGGGCCGACTTGACCGTCCGGATGACCCCGTTGCCCGTGGCATAAACCTCTGTTCCCGTGGGTGCTGTAAAGTCCATTCCCGAATGGAACTTCGATATCTTGTAAATAGGGTGAATACGATAGCCAAAACCTGAAGCCGTACGTTTCAGATCCTTGTTTGAGAGAGGCTGTATGGCAGGGATACTGCTCAGCATCTCCTCCTTTTCCATGGCAAAGGCAACCAGTTCATCAAACGACTCTGACTGGACATAAATCTTTTTTCTTATCCTGTCAAGCCGTCTGGCAGTCTCAATAACCAGTTCGGAATTTGAAAAGCCTTCGAGCTCCTGGTACCTGTTAACCCCTCCGATCCCTCCTTCACGGTATGATGACGGAACCGGTTCGGTCTCAAAAATTGTCCTGTAGAGATTGTCATCCGTCTCCTGAAGGTGGGTCAGAACCTTTTCAACGTTTTCCATCTCCCTGTTCATCAGCTCATACTGAAGGGTGAGCTGTGCAATCTCCCTCTTCAGCACCTTTTCCTGCGGGGAGTCAAAAATGAAGGCAAATATGAATCCGTATATTCCGGCAAGGAGCAGTGAGGCAACGAAATATCCGAAAAAGCGAAGGAAAATCTGTCTGAGACCCAGCTTTATCCTGTCAAAGCTGAGTGTCTCATGATTATACTTATACTTTGTTTTGGGCATTTTTACGGATGGCATACTCTATGCCCTGCAAACATAAGAAATAATAGCAAAACATAGATACAAATGTTACTGCTGATAACGTTAAAATTTGATTAATATTTTTCCGTCAGGGTTTGCTGAGGTATTCGAGCATCATGAAATACTCCTCCTCGGTAAGGTTGTCCTGAAAGTACCAGAGGGGATTCACATGTGCGCCGAAAAGGTCTATCTGGTAATGCAGATGGGGGCCGGTTGATGTCCCGGTGTTACCGGAAAGTCCTATGAAGTCACCCCGGGTGACCCTCTGGCCCTGCCTGACGTTGAATTCGCTGAGGTGCCCGTAGATAGTCCTGTAGCCATATCCGTGGTCAATAACCACCTTTATCCCGAACCCGTCATGCTGGTTGCCCGCATAAGCCACGATGCCGGCCCCGGTTGCATACACCTCGGTGCCGATCGGACAGCAGAAATCCTGCCCGAAATGCCAGCGTGGCGAACCAAGCACCGGATGCTTTTCACGAAATCCCATGCTGTCACCAAGCCGCAGTGTGACATTCACCGGTCTGATATACGGCAGATGCTCCCACATCTCCTTCCACTCGGATGCTCTTGCAGTAAGCTCTGCAAGTGAGTTGTACTGAATATTTGTCTGCGTTTTCAGGTCATCAAACTTCGACCTGACCTTCATCAAAAGATCAGAATTCAGGTAACCGGTCAGATCAGCCAGCCTGTTGGTACCTCCCGATCCGCCTTCAGAGATATCAGCCGGGATGGCGGGCATGTCAAGAACCGCCCTGTACAGGGTATTGTCAGAGGAACGAAGCTCAGTCACTGCTGCCGTGGAATAATCAATCTGCTTTTCAAGCATGGTGTACCGCAACTTCAGCTCTTCAACCTGCTGCCTGAGCATCTCCTCCTTGGGTGAACCAAACAACCGGTGAAAGATGATGCTGTAAAAAAAAGTGACTACTATCGAAAGAGAGAACCAGAGTGCAAACCGGAGAATCCTCTCCCCCCTGTTTCTCCTGTGCTGCAGAAACTGCAGGTTAGTGTGGTCAAAAACGTAATTCCTCCTCTTCAGCATCACCAATAGTGTGGATAAACCTCCATTTTAAGACGACTATTCCTCAAACATAAATAATTTGCTTTAATTTTACGCACCCGCTTGAAAATAGTTTCATAACGGCACAGGAAGTTAATATGAAGGCTAACGAGATAAGAGAGGAATTTCTCAGTTTTTTCAGGTCAAAGGAACATAGGATAGTGCCTTCGGCACCGATGGTCATCAAGAATGACCCCACGCTGATGTTTACCAACGCCGGGATGAATCAGTTCAAGGACATTTTCCTCGGCAACCAGCCTGCAAAATACAAAAGAGTGGCAAACTCGCAGAAATGCCTGCGTGTTTCAGGCAAGCACAACGACCTTGAGGAGGTGGGACTTGACACCTACCACCATACTATGTTCGAGATGCTTGGCAACTGGTCATTCGGTGACTACTTTAAAAAGGAAGCAATAGTGTGGGCATGGGAGTTTCTTTGTGACCGGCTCGGGATTCCTGCTGATCGTCTGTACGCCACCGTATTTGAAGGTGATCCCGTTGAGAATGTACCGCGCGATGAAGAGGCCGCAACCTGGTGGGCAAAGTGCTTTGGCGGTGCAGAGAATCACATCCTTGACGGATCAAAAAAGGATAATTTCTGGGAGATGGGTGAGACGGGCCCGTGCGGCCCCTGCTCGGAGGTTCACGTCGACATCAGGTCAGAGAGCGAGAGGGCTGCAACCCCCGGACACCTGCTCGTGAACACGGGTCATCCCCGGGTGATAGAGATATGGAACCTGGTGTTCATCCAGTACAACCGCCGTGCCGGCGGTGAACTTGAACTCCTTCCTGACAGGCACGTGGATACGGGCATGGGCTTCGAGAGACTCTGCATGGTCATTCAGAACAAACAGTCAAATTATGACACAGACATCTTCCAGCCGCTGCTGGCAGCCTCCGCAGAAGTAACGGGCAAACCATACGGAGAGAAGAGAGACTGGGATATAGCACACAGGGTCATTGCCGACCACCTGCGGACTGTATCTTTCTCCGTGGCCGACGGCCAGCTCCCCTCAAACAACAGGGCCGGTTATGTCATCAGAAGAATACTTCGTCGTGCCGTAAGGTACGGCTATACCTCCCTTGGAATGACCGGGCCGTTCATCTACAAGCTCCTGCCTGCACTGGTGGAGACTATGGGCGGTCACTACCCGGAGCTCAAAGAGCAGCAGGATATTATATCAAAGGTGATCCACGAAGAGGAACAGTCATTCCTCAGAACCCTTGACAAAGGGCTGAGGATGATAGAACGCCGGGTGGAAGCTCTCCGGAAGGAAGGGAAAAGCATCTTGCCGGGTGTTGACGCATTTGAGCTTTTTGATACCTATGGCTTCCCGGTTGATCTCACCCAGCTGATTCTCAGGGAAAACAGGATGACGCTCGACGAGGAAGCATTCAGGAGTGAGCTCAATGCCCAGAAGGAAAGGTCAAGGGATGACGCTGCCGTATCAACAGACGACTGGGTGGTGATCCGTGAGACTGAAAGCACCATCTTCACCGGATATGACCGTACCGAAGAGCAGGTAAGGATAGCACGGTACCGGAAAGTAACCTCACGGGGCCGTCAGGCTGTTCAGCTTGTGTTTGACAGAACACCGTTCTATGCTGAATCGGGAGGCCAGACAGGTGACCGCGGATACATCGAGGCCGGAAGTGAAAAAATCATAATTACAGACACTGTTAAGGAAAACAACCTGACCATCCATATCGCCTCCGCCCTGCCAGCCGATCCGTCTCTGACATTCAGGGCAATAGTTGATGCCGAAGCCCGGCAGGATACCGCCAATAACCATTCGGCAACACACCTCATGCACCATGCGCTGAGGGAAGTCCTGGGCAAACATGTGGAACAGAAAGGTTCCCTGGTAACCCCTGACAGGCTGAGGTTCGATTTCAGTCACTTCCGCCAGGTGACTCCGGAAGAACTATCTGCTGTGGAAGAGAAGGTCAACTCGATGATAATGCAGAATATTATCTCCGAGGTACATGACCACATCCCTATGGAAGATGCCCGGGCAATGGGTGCCATAGCCCTGTTCGGAGAGAAATACGGCGATAGGGTAAGGGTGGTCAGATTCGGAGATTCAGTCGAACTGTGCGGCGGAACACATGTCGCCCAGACATCGCGGATAGGATTGTTCAAGATTGTCTCCGAAGGAGCCATTGCAGCAGGCGTCAGAAGAATAGAGGCCGTGACCGGCCGGAAGGCAGTAAGCTATATCAATGAGAAACTGAGCATCCTCGGCGAGGTGACGGCATTGCTCCACAGCACCGGCAACCCGGTGGCCAATATATCAAAACTGATGGCTGAGAATGCTGCGCTCAAAGCCTCTATTGAAAAACTGCAGGCTGCAGCAGCACTTTCAGCCCGCAATGAACTGGCGGCAAGAGCTGAAACTGCAGGAAACTGCCGTATCTATTCAGGTCTCCTTGAAGAGACCAGTGCTGATACGCTGAAAAATATCGCTCACCAGATCAGACAGACTGACAGCAGCAGCATTATCGTGATCGGTTCGGCATACGAAGGCAAAGCTTCCCTGGTGGTGGGATTGGGAAACCAGGCAGCCGGTTCCGGCCATCTCAATGCCGTCGAAATCATCAAGGCTGTCTCGGGCGAGATAAACGGAGGAGGAGGCGGACAGCCATTCCTGGCAACCGCCGGAGGCAAAAATCCTGAAGGACTTCCCGGGGCAGTGGCAAGGGCCGTGGAGATGGCAAAAAAAATGCTTTAGGAGAGATTTTTTCGCCGTTCGAAACATTCGCAAAAAACAGGATCCAGTACCAGACTATAGATCAAATCATTAGGCCGCCATTAATTTGATCGCCCCAATTCTTGTTTTTTTTGTTCGAAATTCCTAATCTTGTATTGCAAATCTAAAATCTATTCTGATGGAAGTTACCAGAACGTTTGACCTGATTGACCAGGCGTGCAAGGTCTATCCGCGGGAAGTCATGTTCGGTGGTAAACCCGGCAAGGGTTGGGTCACCTACTCTACCGAGGCCATAAGGGAACTGACCGACCTGTTTTCGTGTGGCATGATGGCCATTGGTTATACCAGGGGTGATCACATCGCTACCATCACCCCGAACAAAGCCGAATGGAACATTGTTGACCACGGGCTGGCACAGGCCGGCATGATCCATGTACCCATCTACCCTACCATTGGCAATGAGGAGTATGCATACATTCTCGATCACTCCGGGACAAAGGCAGTGATCATCGGCAACAAACAGATTTACAACAAGATTTTGCCTGTAGCGTCAAATATCCCCGCCATCAGGGCGATCTACTCCTTTGACCAGGTCAACGACCTGATGACAATTGATGATATCATCGAAGAGGGCAGAAAGAACCGGGAAAAATTCATGGGTGAACTGTCAGCTATCAGGGACTCCATCAAACCCTCTGACATGGTGACCATTATATATACTTCAGGCACCACCGGAAATCCCAAAGGGGTCATGCTGTCTCACAACAATTTGATCTCCAATGCTATAGCAACCAGTGCCGCGCATGAATTCGGACTGGGTTTCAGGGCGCTCAGCTTCCTGCCTCTCTGTCATGTCTATGAGCGGATGATGAATTACCACTTCCAGTACAAGGGATTAAGCATATACTACCTTGAGAACATGGGTGCCATTGCAGAAACAATGCGTGAGATCAAGCCACACCTGGCAAATACGGTCCCAAGGCTGCTGGAAAAGATTTATGACAACATTATAAGCAGAGGAAAAAACCTGCCCTGGCTCAAAAAACAGATATTCTTCCGGGCAGTTAACCTGGGACTTAAGTTCAGGCTCAGGGGCAACACCTGGTTTTACCGGTTCAGGCTTGGCATAGCCCGCAAGCTGGTTTTTAACAAATGGCAAGATGCGCTGGGTGGTGAGCTACGCGTTCTGGTCTCCGGCGGCGCCGCCCTGCAGTCGCGCCTTGAACGCATTTTCTGGGCTGCCGGCATACCTGTTATACAGGGTTACGGACTCACGGAGACATCTCCTGTCATCGCTGTAAATCCACTGCGCATCCCTGAAATAAAGTTTGAAACAGCAGGACCTGTTCTTGACGGGGTGCAGGTGAAGATAGCCGATGACGGTGAGATCCTCTGCAAGGGGCCCAATGTAATGATTGGATACTACAGGGAGCCTGAGATGACAGCTGAGGTGATTGATTCCGACGGCTGGTTCCATACCGGCGATATCGGAAGAATTGAGGATGGCAGGTTCCTCCGGATCACTGACCGCAAAAAGGAGATGTTCAAACTGTCAGCCGGCAAATACATCTCTCCCCAGGTGATTGAAAATAAACTGAAGGAATCGATCTTTATCGAACAGGCAATGGTGATAGGTGAAAACAAAAAGTTTGCCAGCGCCCTGATATCACCCAACTTCACCTACCTGCACGACTGGTGCTCGATACACAGGATTCAGTACCGTGACCACACCGACCTGATAGAGATGCACGAGGTGATAGAACGGTTTGCCAGGGAAGTCAGGGAGGTGAACAAGAGCCTCGGAGAGTTTGAACAGATAAAACGGTTCAGGCTGGTGACAGAAGAGTGGACCCCCCAGACAGGCGAACTCTCATCCACCCTCAAGCTGCGCAGGAATATCCTGAACAGCAGGTATCAGAACATCATAAATGAGATTTACTCTATTAAGGAGAAGGGTAACATGGTTGACAAGGTTGTGGAAGTAATCCGCAACGGAGTCAGCGGCATCCTGAAGAACCTGCCGAAATTCTGACAGCCGGCATCTGCCACCTCAGACCTGCCTGACCGGCTCCGCCAAGTCCAGCCCGGCCAGTTTTCCGGCACTCTGTGAGGGGATATCATTCAATGATTTCCTCCTTACAGGATCACCGGAAAAACTGCACTGCAGCATCTGTAAGGGGATGCTGTTCAATGATTGACTCCATATTATTTTTATACCTTTGTATTCCGTTATGAAGAGGCTCTCCGTCATAAGCTTTATTGCCATCATGGCAACCCTGGTTATGTTCCTTCCCTCCTGCTCGGTGCAGCCATGCTACGAGGAGACGAATCCATTACTTAAAACTGTTCTTCTGGCCAGCGGAACGGGCGAGGCAGCAAAGGCAGACTCACTCAGGGTATATACATACAGGGAAACCGATACTCTCAGATTTATCAACCTGAAGGGAGCATCAGCATTCTCCGTGCCTCTTGACCCGGCAAGCGACGAGTCAGAGTTCCTGATAACCCTCAACGGTATCACCGATACGGCTGTGATACGCTACAGCCGGAAGCCACACCTTGTTTCGCCGGAGTGCGGATACACCATAATAAGCGAACTAACCGGGCTGAAAACAACCCATAATATAATTGACACACTCATCATAGAGAATAAATCCGTGAACCTCGATGGTCAGAAGAACCTGCATCTTTTTTATTAGTCTGTTTATGATTGCAGAGAATGTTGCCGTTTCACAGGATACGGTTACCGTGCCGCTTCACGTGAGGGCAGGATTCGACATCTCCGGACCGGTCATGAAACTTGTTACCAAAGAGCTTATCAGCTATGGCATTGCCGCATCGGCTGACATCAACTCATCAATAGCGGCAACCGCAGGCTTAAGGTACTCATCGTACCATTCATCAGATGTGTTGTACGACTTCATGAGCCGGGGTCTCAGCTTCACAGCCGGTACAGATTACAACTTTATCAAGGCCAATGTATCACAGGGCAGGCACAGTGCAGGCATAGGCCTCAGGTACGGGCTCAGCTTCTACAGGGAGGAGACCCCGAAGCTCAGGTACACAAATGAATGGGGAACCGGAGAAACATCCGTAGCTGCGGAAAGCCATACGGGTCATTTCCTGGAGATCACTCCTGGTGTCCGCACTGAACTCTTCAGGGGAGTAACAATAGGCTGGAACCTTTATATGAGACTTCTGTTGAGTGCCGGAGCAGGGAAGGATCTCAAACCGGTATGGATGCCGGGCTACGGCCCGGGCACATCCGGTATGACAGTTGGTGCAGAATATTATGTGTCAATATCAATCCCCTACAGGAAAATCAAGGTTTATATCAAACCCAAAGTCCGCGATACGGAGGAGGAAGAAGGTGAGGCAACAGAGACCGGCAGCGGAACCGGTACGGGCTTATCAGGCTTCAGGAACCCCCTTTGACCCCTTCCTGCTGAATATCAGCAATCCCATAAATGTAAGAAAACCGTTTACCAGTATCATCTCAAAGCCGAACCTGTAACCGTTGAAGAGTTCTTCCGAATAGAGATGCAGAAAATAGCATATAATCGGTGAGATGATAGCTATCCATGGAGTAAAGCGGTCAGTTACCCTTCTTTTGGTGAAGAGACCGAAAGTGTACAGACCGAGCAGCGGACCGTAGGTGTATCCGGCTATGGTGAACAGCTTGTCAATTATCGCCCTGTCATTCATCTGCCTGAAGACCAGTATACAGATAAAGAAAATGAGTGCAAATGATAAGTGTACGGTGTACCTGATCCTGGTTTTTTTGGCATAATCCATCTCAGGCTTTTTCTCAAGGCCGAGGAAGTCTATGCTGAAGGAGGTTGTCAGTGATGTCAAAGCCCCGTCTGCACTGGGGAATGCAGCTGATATAAGTCCGATCAGGAAAACAATGCCGGCAGCAGGACTGAGATACCTGAAAGCAATTGTCGGAAAGAGATCGTCACTCATTGCCACATTGATGTTCCTGGCCCTGGCAAAGAAGAGCAGGAATGCGCCAAGGACCAGAAACATGAAAACCACAACAAGATTGATGGTGCTGAAGGTGAACATATTCTTCTGCGCATCTTTCAGATGCCTGATGCTGAGGTTCTTCTGCATCATCTCCTGGTCAAGCCCGGTCATGGTGATGGTTATGAACATGCCGCTGAAGAATTGCTTGATGAAATGACGCGGGTGATCCCAGTCGGTAATCACCATCCGTGACGTGTCACTCTCAAACAGATTCTTCAGAAGCTTCTGTACAGGCTCTCCCAGTTCACGACTGATGAAAACTACCGACAACACAACTGCAAGCAGCATAAAGGTGGTCTGGAGTGTGTCTGTCCAGATAATGGTCCGAATGCCTCCCTTAAGAGTGTATATTATCACCAGAGCAATGAATATCAGCACGTTTACCCAGAAGGGAACATTCCACGCATCAAACACAAAAATCTGCAGGACGTTTATCACAAGGAACATCCGGAGTGATGCGCCCAGGACTCTTGAAAGGATAAAGAATCCGGCTCCGGTCTTGTATGACCAGAAACCGAACCGCTGTTCCAGGTAGCCGTATATGGAGGTAAGTTGCAGACGGTAATAGAGCGGCAGGAGTACGAGGGCAATAACCACGTATCCGAAGAAATATCCGAACGCCACCATCATGTATGAGAACTGGGTCTCTCCCACCCATCCGGGCACTGACATGAAGGTCACCCCTGACAGGGAGGCTCCGATCATGCCGTAAGCCACAACATACCATGGAGATGCTTTATTACCTATATAGAATGACTGATGATTGGCTCTTCGTGCAGTAATAAAGGTGATGGCAAACAGCAGGAGCGTATAGGCTGTAAAAACCAACAGGATGAGAGTAGGTGTCATAATACCGGAAAATTGTCCGCAAGATTACTAAAAAGATTGCAGATAAAAGTCAACTGTGGTCAGGTTTGCAGCAAATATTGGATTATTTTTGCCGCAAAGTCGCATTATGTCATCTCGTTTCCCTTCAAGACTGCTCGAAGAGGCCGTGAATGAGTTTGCCTCCCTCCCCGGCATAGGCCGCAAGACCGCCTTCAGGCTTGTGATGCACCTGCTGAGGCGTGACAGCGGAGAAGTCCGCCGTTTCGGCGAAACAGTCATCAGGCTCAGGGATGATGTGTGTTACTGCAGTGTTTGTCACGGTATCAGTGATACCCCGCTGTGCCAGATATGCAGTGATCAGTCGAGGGACACCTCTGTCATATGCGTGGTAGAGAACGTACAGGATGTGATGGCGGTGGAGAATACCAGGCAGTTCAGGGGATTGTACCATGTACTTGGCGGCATCATCTCCCCGGTTGATGGCATCGGTCCTTCTGACCTGACCATCAACAGCCTGGAAGAAAGGGTGCGAAGCGGCAGCGTCAGGGAGGTGATACTTGCCCTGAGCACAACCATGGAGGGAGACACCACAAATTTCTATATCTACAAACGGCTGTCGGGCTATGACGTGCGCATTACAACACTGGCGCGCGGCGTGGCCATTGGAGATGTTCTCGAATATACCGATGAGATCACCCTGGGGCAATCGATAGTCAACCGCTGCCTTTTCTCACTTCCGTCACAGGGCTGACAGGTTGGCTCAAGGGGCAGCCAGGGCTGACAACCAGGCCCCTGGACATACCGGGCTGACAACTAAGTTCCCGGGCCAGCCGGCGCTGACAGCTATACTCCCGGGCCAGCCGGCACTGACAGCTATACTCCCGGGCCAGCCGGCACTGACAGGCAGGCACCTGAGGCAGGCAAAGCTGACAGAGATGCACGGCAATATCTTTTTAAGCCCGCCGGCTTTGGTCATTTGTATATTCTGAAAATCTTGCTTAATTTGATACAAATCAATATTGGTATGGCTGACACATTTGACAGATTCTTTTCAGATGCAACCCATCTGATGAAAAAATCGGCAATCAGGGAGATACTCAAGCTGACGCAGCGCCCTGAGATGATCTCCTTTGCAGGAGGACTCCCCTCACCTGACTCATTCCCAATAGAAGATATCCGGAGAGTGGCCTCAGAGGTACTTGAACAGGATGGCAAATCAGCCCTTCAGTACGGCACCACCGAGGGTGACAACAAACTGCGGGCTCTCCTTGCCGAACGGCACCGGAAAGACGGGCTTGAGATCGGACCGGAGAATATCCTGATCACTACCGGCTCACAGCAGGCGCTTGACCTGTGCGGAAAGATCTTTGTCAACCGCGGTGATGTGGTGCTGTGCGGACTGCCTTCATACCTGGGCGGGCTCAACGCCTTCGCAAACTACGGGGCACTGCTGAAGGGGATTCCCCTTGATGACCATGGAATGCATCCTGAACTCCTTGAAAAAACCATAACCGATCTGAAAAAGGAAGGAAAGATCATAAAGTTCATCTATATGATTCCTGATTTTCAGAATCCTACAGGCGTCACTATGCCCGCGTCACGCCGTCTTGAAATCATACGCATAGCTGAAAGGCATGATCTTTTGATTGTAGAGGACAGTCCTTACCGCGATGTGCGTTTTGCCGGGACTCCTGAACCGCTGATGTCTTCCCTTGACACGCATGGCAGGGTAATGACACTCAACACCTTCTCAAAGATACTTGCACCGGGTTTCAGACTGGCCTGGGTGACTGGCCACAGGGAGATCATTGACAAGATGGTGACGGCAAAACAGTCAACCGACCTCTGCACCCCTCCCTTTGTTCAGAAGATAGTAGCCAGATACATAGAGCAGGGGCTGCTTGATGCGAACCTGAAGAAGACAATAGCTCTCTACCACCGGAGACGTGATTTCATGTTGAAATGTTTCCGTGAGCTGATGCCTGAAGGTGTGAAATGGACCGAGCCTGACGGCGGACTTTTCCTCTTTGTGACTCTTCCTCCTGCCATGGATGCCGCACATCTGCTTGACAAAGCTATTTGCAAGAATGTGGCTTTTGTCTGCGGATCAGTATTTTACTGCAACAATGAAGGCCATAACACCATGCGGCTTAATTTCTCATACGCAGATGAAGAGGATACCCTTGAAGGTATCCGCCGGCTGGCGGAAGTGATAAGGGAGGAAATGGCCACCCCATGATCCGATGGAACTCTCGGCAGTAATTGTTTCCTACAATGTCAGGGAACTGCTCCGCGGTGCACTGCAGTCACTCATAGCTGCCGCACAGGCGACAGAGCACGAAATCATAGTTGTTGACAACAACTCCTCAGACGGCTCTGCAGGAATGGTCAGCCGGGAATTCCCTTCGGTCAGGCTGATCGTTTCAGATAGCAACGAAGGTTTCGCGTCAGCATGCAACAGGGGCATACTGGCCTCCTCCGGAGAGTACATCCTTATACTGAATCCTGACACTGTCACCCGTCCCGATGCCATCACCAGGGCACTGGATTTCATTAAAACAGTTCCGGATGCAGGAGCAGCAGGTGCCCATTTGACTGATAAAAACGGCAAATTCCTGCCCGAATCGAAAAGAGGCTTCCCGTCACCCCTTACCTCACTTTTCAGGTTTACCGGCCTGGGCAGACTCTTCCCGCGCTCCGCCTTCTTCAATGCATACTACCTGGGAGATAAGCCTGAGAACGAAACCTGCCGCGCTGACATCCTTACCGGAGCCTTCATGCTCATCCGCAGGAAAGCGCTTGATGAGGCAGGCCTGTTTGATACCTCTTTCTTTATGTACGGTGAAGACATTGACCTCAGCTGGCGCATAAGAAAGGCAGGTTTCAGCAATTATTACCTTCATGATGTCCACATCACCCATTTTAAGGGAAGCAGTTCAGGTCAGGAGATGGAAACCTCTGTCAGGCATTTCTGGAACGCTATGATAATCTTCTCGGAGAAGCATCTGGGGAAGGGGTGGCACGTGCCTGTCAGGGTGGCCGTAAGCCTTCTCAAATGGCTGTCACTGACCCGCCTGAGGGTGGCCAGAACGGTAAAAAAGTAAAATCCCTGTTAAAAAGGAGCTGCTCTACTATAATCTTATGACAGAATTTGAGTTATATTAGTTACATAAAGAATATTTGATCAACCTGATGAGAAAGGTTAGATACATAATTTGTATGATCCTTGTGGCTCATGCTGTATCCCTCGCCGGTCAGACAAAAAGCAGCCTGCGCGAACTTTTCGTATCTGCCGAGGGAGACATCCTCTTTGAAGATTACGCAGAAGCCCTGCCCAAATACATGAGCCTGCTACAGATTTATCCGGAGAATTTTAATCTCTATTACCGCATTGGCCAGTGTTACCTCAATACTCCGGGCGAAAAGGAGAAGGCTATCCCCTGGCTTGAGACTGCCGCAGGGCATATAAACCCGAACTACCGGAAAGGAAAGCTGCGTGAGACCGGGGCACCGTATGACGCCCTCTATTTTCTGGCAAACGCATACCGCATCGCCAATGACTTTGACAGGGCTCTGGAGACATATGATCTCTTCCTGAAGGATGTTGATACCGAAAAGTACGACACTGCACTGGTGAGATTTCAGATGCAGACCTGTCACAATGCCCGTGAGATGATGCGAAAACCGGTGTTTATCACTGACCGTAACCTCGGATCAACAATCAATGAGCGTTTCTCGGAGTTCAATCCGGTAATCTCAGACGATGAAAAAACACTGCTGTTCACACGTGAATTGCAGTTTTACGATGCCATATTCTGGTCACGGAAGATTGACGGCCAATGGACAGAACCGGTCAACCTGACTCCCCAACTGGGTATTGATCAGGATTATTACACCTCATCCCTCTCCCCTGACGGGCGAACCCTCCTCATGTACCGTACTGACACTTATGACGGTAATATCTATCTGAGCCGGCTGGAGGGGAATACATGGAGCAAGGTTGAAAAACTCAACAGCAATGTGAATACCAGGTACTGGGAATCACACGCCACCATGAGCAGAGACGGGAAGAAGCTATTCTTCACCAGCAACCGCAAGGAAAGCATCGGTGGCCTGGATATCTTCGTCTCTGTCCGCGACAGCTCAGGCAACTGGGGCCCGGCACAGAACCTCGGCCCCCGGATTAACACAATATATAACGAGGATACACCTTTCCTGGCAAATAATGACAGCACCCTCTTCTTCAGTTCCCGGGGACATTATAACATGGGAGGATATGATATCTTCAGGTCAGACATGGGGCCTGACGGACAATGGAGCGTCCCGGTGAATGTAGGCTATCCGCTGAACACCTCTGACGATGACATGTTCTTCCACCCGCTAAAAAGTGGTGATGGGGGCTATTATGCAAGATTTGCTGATGACGGATTCGGCAGGATGGATATCTTTTCCTGCAGCTTTTACAAGGAGCCCGCTCAACCTGTTACTGCCGGAAAAATCATTGAGACTGATTTGATTGCAGAAACAGCGGAACCGGGCACAGTGCCTCAGTTACCGGCTGACCTGCATGCTTACCTGAGGCTTCTCTCCGATACCCTGGTAAATGTCAGTTCAGCTGATCCGGTCAGCATTGGCCTCATTGCCGAAGCAAACTCCCTGCTGGAGATTGAAGTTGTCAAACCCGATTCGGAAATCAGAACAGAACAGCATACTTTAACTGATTCGACATTTACCTTTGTTTTCTCACCGGAGAGGGGCTCCAGCCTCGTGACTATGAGACTCAGGGACAGTTTCGGGAATGACACTGCAACCTTTGTCAGGGTGCTCCGCACAGACAAACAATTCCCGGAGGGGAAAGCACTCAGCGATGAGATCGGGAAGCGGCCTGATGAGGCTGATATGGCCACTGACGGAGCCCTTGCTGCCGGCGGCAAAAGGAAAACCGGCATAACCACCGGCACACCGGTTGAGAAAGCCCCGTCTTCGCAGCACACCCAATCCGGCACAGAAGCAGGAGATACCTCTGACAAGGCACTGAAAGCCTCCGGCACAGAAGCGGCAGATGCAGCAGACCTGTCCGGGGATACTTCAGACAGATCAGCCAATGACACTTACTCCCCGGAGGAGGCAGGAAAAGGAAAATGCTGTTCATGGTGGTGGCTCCTGGCGCTTGCCGCGCTGTTGCTATTCTTCCTGTTATGGAGAAGAAGAAAAAAGAAAAATGATAAAGAACAATAATGTAACGACAATGAAGAGACTGGCCCTTTTACTGATTATTCTTTCTGCAACTTTTGTTTGCAGATCGCAGGACAATATCAGGCTGCAGGAGGCCTTCTATGATGCTGAATATTTCCTTATGAGAGGTGAGTTCAGCGATGCCCTCCCCTATTACCAGGGCATCTATGCTGCAATGCCTGACAATGCAAGCATCGCCTTCCGCATAGGTCTCTGTTACCTGAATATAGAGGGAAGCAAGAACCTTGCCATCGAATATCTTGAAAAGGCCTCACAGAACTTGACGGGTAAATACCGTGAGGGTTCACTCAGGCAAACTGAAGCACCTTATGAGGCGCTCTTCTTCCTTGGTGATGCATACAGGATCAACTATATGTTTGAAAAAGCCAGGGAAGCCTATACACGCTACCGCCAGACACTGCTGCCCACAGACCTTGAAAACCTCATGTACATTGACCAGCAGCTGGCAGCATGCAACAATGCTCCGGCAATGATGGCTTCCCCGGTTAAATTCACGGTGGAGAAAGTTGATGACGTCATCAATGACGCCAATGACAACTTCTTCCCGGTTGTATCACCTGACGGGAAAGCAATTGTCTACATGACCTCAATGAAGTTCTATGATGCAATTATGTTTTCCCGTTTCGCAAGAAACGAATGGAGCGCACCGGTGAATATCACTTCCGAACTGCAGTCTGACGGAGACCATTACGTTTCATGCATCACCTCAGACAACACTGTGATGCTCCTCTCCAAGGATGACAATATCAACAGTGACATCTGGATGAGCAAATATGACGGCCTGCGCTGGGAACCGGCACGAAAGTTAAAAAAAGAGATAAACACCAAATACTGGGAGGCTCACGGATTCATTACTGAAGACGGAACAACACTGATCTTTTCAAGCGACAGGCCGGGCGGCTTCGGAGGCCTTGACCTCTATGTCTCGAAACTGGGACCTGACGGTGAATGGGGCTATCCGGTAAATATGGGACCTGAAATCAACACACCGTTCAATGAAGACAGGCCTTTCCTGGTCAACGACGGAAAAAAACTCTTCTTCGCCTCACAGGGACACCATAACATGGGAGGCTATGATATATTCTGCAGTGAGCTTCAGTACAACGGTTTATGGAGCACTCCGGAAAATATAGGATACCCTCTGAACACCCCTGATGATAATATCTTTTTCTGTCCTACAGATAATGGCAAAGGAGGATATATGTCATTTTCCGGAAGGGACGACAGTTCCGGAGGGGCTGACATCTATCGCGTCAGATTTAAATAATGTAGCTGAAGAGGTACAGTATGCTGCAAAAGGTTTAATTTTACAGGTAAACTGAGTTATGGGAATTAGGGGAATTTCATTTCTGATATTGCTGCTCCTGCTTTTGCCGCTTAACGGACAAAAGAAAAGTGAGCTGAAGGAGATATGGGCGGAGGCTGAATCTCATTACCTCTATGGTGAATATGAGCTGGCCAACCCGCTTTATCTTATTCTTAATGAACTCATACCTGGTAATTCCAATATCAAGTACAAGATCGGCAACTGTTACCTCAACATTTTCGATGAGAAACAGAAAGCCATTCCGTTCCTTGAGGAAGCTGTCAAAAACACCAGTTACAATTCCAAAACCGGCAAGCTCAAGGAGACACGTGCGCCCCTTGACGCCTACTTCTCGCTGGCAAATGCCTACCTGATAGCCAACAAGCTTGACAGCGCCATGAACACTTACAGGTTCTTCAGCCAGCTGATTACTGAAACATCATCGATGCAGAACAAGGAGTTCATAAATCAGCAGATGCAGGCCTGCAACGTGGCCTCCGAACAGATGAACAATCCTGTCAGGGTACGCATCCAGCCCCTGAAGGGATACATCAACCAGGGCCTGGTGAACGAAAGACCGGTGGTCAGCTTTGACGGCAACACAATGGCATATACTGAAAGAAGAGGACTTGAAAGCGTGGTATATGTCACCCGAATGGAGGGAACATCATGGGGAACACCGGTTGACATAACCCTTGAGGCATCCATGGGAACCGACTGCCACACAACTTCACTGAATAATGACGGCACCGAGCTATACCTGTTCAAGAATGACAACTATGACGGCAATATCTATGTGACCAGATATACCGACGGTAAATGGTCGCATATTGAAAAACTGAACAAAAACATCAATACGAAATTCTACGAATCGCACGCTGCCATATCATCAGACGGGAAAAAACTTTACTTCACCTCCAACCGCGAAGGCAGCCTGGGTGAGCTCGACCTGTGGGTCTCAGAAAAGGATCAAACCGGTGACTGGGGAGTGCCTGTCAACCTGGGAAATGTGGTGAACACTCCCTACAACGAAGAAACACCCTTCATCTCAGGTGATGACAATACACTGACATTCAGCTCAGAAGGACACGGTTCGATGGGTGGTTATGACATCTTCCTTGCAAAACTGTCAAACAACCAGTGGACCACCCCGGTCAACATAGGATACCCCGTCAGCTCAACCGATGACAACATCGCCTTTCAGCCATTTGATAACGG
The DNA here is from genome assembly GCA_009881065.1 of Bacteroidales bacterium. GTDB lineage: Bacteria > Bacteroidota > Bacteroidia > Bacteroidales > VadinHA17 > SR-FBR-E99. Next base: position 35,205 of record WXFE01000152.1, read on the forward strand.
CATGCAGGGTTTCTACTCAATCATGACCGGATACAAGAAGAAGGAGATAGCCCACGTTGATTTCAATGTACCTGACGAGGAGAAAAAAGACACCGTCACTATCAGCTTTAATCTGGCTGACCTGCCATATCTGACAAATGTTGACTCATCCATGCTCATCACTGACATGGTTATCAGGGATGTAAAGGATACCGATGAGACAGTTGAGCCCGATGTGCTCTATTACACAGTGCAGGTAATGGCGCTGTATAATCCTGTTGATCCGACCTATTTTGAGTATGCAGAGATATCGGTGTTCTATAACAGCGAAGACCAGTTTTACCGCTACACCACAGGCAGGTTTGACTCAAAGGCAAGTGCATACGAGGAAAGGGACCGGCTGCTCAGCCTCGGATACCCTGGTGATATCTTTGTAAAGAAAGTTTACAGGAATGATTCTGGAAAATGACGGGATCAGGCTTCGCGCAGTTGAGCCCGAAGACCTGGAACTGTTGTACCACTGGGAAAACGACGAAAACAACCTGAGACAGGGAAACACCCTTGTACCCTATTCAAGGTATATCCTGAAAAAGTATATTGCCGAATCAGGAAAAAGCATATTTGAAACAGGCCAGCTCAGGCTTATGATAGACGTTATGCCCGATGAACGGACAATAGGCACTATTGACCTGTACGAATTCGATCCCTTTCATAATCGTGCCGGTGTCGGCATCCTCATTGCCGATGAGTCTGACAGGCAGAAGGGATACGCTTCGGCCGCCCTGGCCTGCGTGATAGAATATGCTTTTGAAGTCATCGGTCTGCACCAGCTCTGGTGCAACATCCTGGAGAGTAATGTTGCGAGCATGAATCTTTTCACCAATCACGGCTTCTCCATCTGCGGAACCAGGAAAGAGTGGACCAGGGTAAGCGACGATTATGAAACCGAACACCTCCTCCAGCTTATCAAACCACATAAGTAGATACTGCCTGCGCAGATTCAGGCTATTCGCCCCGGAAAAACAGATACTGCCTGCGCAGATTCAGACTATTCGCCCCGGAAAAATAGATACTGCCCGCGCAGATTCCGGTGTTTGGACCTGAAAGGTTATTCCGCTGTCAGTATTAGTGC
>WXFE01000153.1 GCA_009881065.1 Bacteroidales bacterium
GAGTACAGTTGTCTGAGATCAACACACCCAGAGACTCAAGTGCAGAAACAGTGGTAACAGCAGCAGGAGCATCAACCTCCGAACAACCCTCAACAGTAGACTCAGGAATGATGCCGGTGATAACAGGTTTGATCATATCTGCAATTATCACAGTATCAGCAGTTGTAACCTGGCATGAAGCACCTGCACTTTCTGTTACCCTGACGATTCCCGGGCTGGTAGCACCCCAGTCTACAGTTATTGAATTTGTGCCCTGACCTTCGGCGATAATTCCGCCAGTCACTTCCCACAAGTAAGAAGCACCCGGCACATTGGGAGTTGAATAAACCTGTCCTGTGGCATTGGGGCAAACAGTATCGGGACCGGTAATAACCGGATTGAGAGACTCAGCAGTAACAACGTTTACAGTAACAGTTCCGAAGATGTCAGGTGCAGGATCACCTGGCATATCTCCAAATTCTGCATAGAAACCTTCAGATGCATAAATGCCAGATCCCGGGAAATAACCAATGTCATTCCATGTACCATCACTCAGATAATGACCAAAATCCTCATCGTCATTATTATTGGGTTCACCAGCAGCCCAGTTGGCATATGTCAACTCTGCCCCATTTTCATCACCGAGCCAGAACGAGGTTCCGGCTTCAGGTCCTGTAATCCATTTCCAGTCTCCTTCTGCTGAAAATGAATCGCTGGCCCCTGTCCACACCGCACCTCCGGCCATCTGCGATCGCAGAAAGGTATTCTCAGCAGCTGATCCGATGGTAACCAGGTAACCCTGCATTCCGTAAAGGTGAGTCCTGCCGGCGTTAAGTCTGGCCTCATGCCAACTCAGTCCCGGGGTTGGAACATACCTGTAGTAATGTCCTGTTATTGGATTATATCTCTCGAAAGAAATAATAATATCCCTGTTCCCGGTAACAGGGGAAGGGCTGCTGTTACTGTATGTCAGAGTTCTTAGTACACTCTGATACTGTGAAGTTGTTGCCGGACCCTTTAAAATCAACAGGCCGTAAGCCGAAAGATAAGTGGGTGTAATACCAAAATCTGGAGTACAACTCAATACATCCTGACCTGCCTGGAAACCGTCGCTTATCTGAACATAAACAGCAGGGATGATCTGATCATATGGATCATCGATAATTAATCCCGGAGAGATTTGAATGGCATTGTCACAATACACAAGGTTTCCGGAAACATTAAGCACTGGCGGGGGAGGCTGGCAGCCTGCCACGTTAAAAACAACAGCATCAATGTGAAAATAATCTGATCCGGGACTTATCCGAATCCTTATCCGATTTGTGTTCTGAGAAGCTGTCACTACCTCTGTGAGAAAAATTGGCGATTCTCCGGAATAAGGAGTCAGGGTCTTTAAACCACCCCAGGTACCACCATCAGACTCCTGAATGGCCATAGTGGAAGATGATGCACCTGTCATGTCCAAAGGTCTCCAGATAATAGAATACTGCTGGCCGGCAGGAACAGTATAAGGAAAATTCAGAATAACCCAATCGCCATTGCTGTCGAAAATCCCATACTTTCCATCTGGTACACCTGCAATATCACTTGCATTTTGAACACCATGATTATCTCCGGCTCCGGGAGGCAAGGCATTCCCGGAAAGGATCTGCAGGTACATATTACCCCCGCAATCATCAGAAAAACATTTAGTTGTAGTATAAGTTACAGCATCAACCTCAAAGTCAATTCCGTTAGAATTGTATAATCGAAGATACCTGGTGTCGCTGTTTGCAGTAAGAATAACGCTTGCGAACTGTTCGTTGGTTGTAGTAATACTTCTGGGAGCCATATATGTACCAACTACCAAAGCCTCCCTCCAATAGAGTCTTGAAGTTCCTGGAGTTGACGGACTTTGTCTCCAGGTTATTACATAAGATTGTCCGGCAAGTATTGTATCAATAAAATCAACAACAATATAGTCTCCATTATCATGAAACTGTGCTCCTGTTCCATCAGGATTTCCCAGTATATTCTCAGGCAGTTCAACACCGACGTTTTGAGTCACGATTGATCCGGTGCCCTGAATTGGCATAGCCTTTTTCCCTGGTCCGCACTGACCATAGACTGATAACTCAAATAATAAAGCGAGTATTCCTCCCAGCAATGAAAATATCGCTCTTTTGTAATTTAACATTCTACAGGTTGATTACGTGGCTTCTTTAACTGCTGTACGTCATCTATACTCATCAAACGTCAAAAAGGTTACTTCATTGCAGTGGTTAAGTGACTGAATTTGTGAATTTCAGGGGAAAGAAAAGTGCCGGCAAATGATACCGACACCAATTATCTACATAATCACGTGTTTATCAATGATTTTGATGCTTATATGCTAGAGAATCAGCATGGCATCACCATAGGTTCCGAACCTGTATTTTTCCTTGACAGCAGTACGATATGCTTCAAAAAGAAGATTGTAGCCCGCAAAAGCTGAAACCATCATCAGCAGAGTTGAATAGGGGAGCTGGAAGTTGCTCACAAGCATATCGGGTACCTTGAATTCATAAGGTGGAAAGATAAACTTGTTTGTCCATCCGTTAAACGGTTTAACCATTCCCGAGGTTGAAACAGAACTCTCCAGGGTTCGTACCACTGTGGTTCCTACTGCACAGACCCTGTTTTTCCTCTCTTTGGCCTTGTTGATCAGCGCCGATGCCTCCTCGGAGATGATTATCCTCTCGGAATCAACCTTGTGTTTGGTCAGGTCCTCCACATCAACATTACGGAAATTGCCAAGTCCCACGTGAAGGGTGATCTCGGCAAACTCAACGCCAATTATTTCAAGCCTTTTCAGCAGTTCCCTGCTGAAATGAAGCCCGGCCGTCGGTGCAGCAACCGCTCCTTCATGCTTTGCAAAAATGGTCTGGTACCGCTCATTATCCTCCGGCTCAACAGGCCTGTTGATGAACTTGGGAAGCGGAGTCTTGCCGAGCGAATAAAGAGTCTTCTTGAACTCCTCATAGGGTCCGTCAAAGAGAAAACGAAGTGTTCTGCCCCTCGATGTGGTATTGTCTATCACTTCCGCCACCAGCATGTCATCCTCCCCGAAATAAAGCTTATTGCCAATCCTGATCTTCCTTGCCGGGTCAACCAGAACATCCCAGAGCCTCTGCTCACGGTTCAGCTCGCGAAGCAGGAACACCTCTATCTCAGCCCCTGTCTTCTCCTTGTTCCCATAAAGCCTCGCCGGAAAAACCCTGGTGTTGTTGAATACAAGCACATCATGCTCCCTGAAATATTCCACGATGTCTTTAAACACCTTATGTTCAATCTCTCCGGTATCCATGTGCACTACCATCAACCGCGACTCATCCCTGTTTTTCGAGGGATAAAGGGCAATCAATTCCTGAGGAAGGGTGTACTTGAATTGAGATAGTTTCATGATCGAAAAAGGTTAGTGCAAAAGTAATTATACGTATGAGTTTTCATTATGTTTCAAATTTTCAAGAAAAAATTTGAATTCTTCTACCGAAAGTGCCTTTTCAAGGCGAAAATCGCCTATGGCGCTGCGAACAAGCGACCTCAGGTGAGCACCGCTGCCAAGCGCCTGCCCCAGATCACGGGCGAATGCCCTGATATAGGTCCCCTTACTGCAGACAATCCTTATAGTGGCATCAACCCCGCTGTAATCAATCAGCTCCATCTCACGGAAAACAACCTTCACACTTTCAAGTTTGTGCTCGATCTTCTTCCTGGCAAGCTCATAGGCTCTCTTCCCGTCAACAAACTTGGCCGAAAAAAGCGGAGGCTCCTGCTCCTGCTCTCCTAAAAATCCTTTCAGCTTTTCCCTGATAAGCCCCTCAGTTATATGACCGGCAGGGTACTCTGCATTCACCTCACTTTCCAGATCAAAAGAAGGTGTTGTCTGCCCGAACCTGATCACCGCAATATACTCCTTATCGAGGTCAATAAACTCATTCATCCTCTTCGTGGCCTTACCGGTGCAAATAATCATCAGCCCGGTTGCCAGCGGATCGAGAGTGCCGGCATGCCCTACTTTCAGTTTTTTTATTCCACAATGATGACGTATGGCCAGCTTCACCTTGTTCACAAGGTCAAAGGAGGTCCAGTAAACCGGTTTCTGAAACAGCAGTACCTCTCCATCTTCAAAGTCGGAACACCTCTTCAGCACCTTCAGGCAAATATTATTAATGAAAGACCTACCAGGATACAGTAGAGTGCAAACCACCCAAGCTTCCCCTTTCTGACAATGTTTATCATCCAGCGGCAGGCTACATAGCCAGACACAAACGCTGCAACAAATGCAATAACAAGCGGGACAAGCACACCGCTTACTGCTGTGGTTTCGGTGGTTACCAGTTCAAGGAAATTGGCTCCCAGAATAGGAACTATTACCATCAGGAATGAGAAGCGGGCCAGTTCGTCTTTGCTGTTTCCAAGCATCAGACCGGTAGAAATTGTAGACCCGGATCTGGAAAGCCCGGGAAGAGTAGCCAGAGCCTGTGCTATACCTATCACAAATGCATTGCCATAGCTGATAGGCTTATTCCTTTTGGGCACGAAATGCCCAATCAGCAGAAAGAGTGCCGTGACAAGCAGAAATGACCCCGTAATATCCATGTCAGCAATAAAAAGTGACTCAACCTGCTCCTTCATGGTGAAACCTACAATTGCCACCGGTATCATTGATACTATAAGCTTAAGGGTGTAGACTGTCTCTTCATTCATTTCAAATTTGAATACACCCTTCAGCAGTTTCAGAATCTCCTTCCAGAACACCGCAAGTATACTCAATACGGTAGCTCCATGAACGGCAACAGAAAAGAGAAAGCTCTCCTCTACCCCTCCAAACAGGAATTTTACAATCTCCAGATGACCGTCACTGCTGACCGGCAAAAACTCAGTCAATCCCTGTACCAGCCCGAAGATCAGGGCTTCATACCAATTCATTTCCGGTTATTTGATCAAAGAAGAACCAGGGCTTTAATCCCTTGGCCTTTTCATTATTGCATATATCTCAAAAATAAAGCCGGCCAGAACTATCAGCGGAGCCAATGTAACCCTGCGGAAACTGAAAATTTTATCCGAGAAAACATTGGGGTCATCAGATCTGCCTCCGGCCATAAGAATGAAACCGACAATGATAACGGCAAAGCCGATGGCCATCAGCTTATAGTTCTCCCGCCCCAGGGCGAAACCGGTCTTCTTTTCTTCTTCCTTTTTAGCGACCATATCCTTCTTAATAATATAATTTATCCTCGTGCATGCCAAGATACCTGTTCACGGCAAAAAATGTGGAAATCCAGTTAATAATCACCCCTGCCACAACCAGCGCCAGGCATAGAAGGAGAAACAGATTTATGTTTTCATAGGTAAACAGGGTAAAGAACTCTTTTTCAACGAGATACATAAGCCCCATAAGCAGCCCGATGGCAATCAGAGCAGCAAGGAAGCCGAAAAAGAGACTCCGAAGCAGGAATGGCTTCCGGATAAATGACCTGTTTGCGCCAATCAGCTGCATTGTGTTTATCAGGAATCTTTTCGAATATATTGAAAGACGAATTGTGTTATTTATAATCGTGAGGGCAATCAGAAACAGCAGGAAGCTTATTACCAGCAGAAAAACACTTATTCTCCGGAAATTGTCATTGATCAGGTTCAGGAAGGATTCCTGGTAATAAACCTCATCAACAACCGGGTATTCAGAGATTACCTTTTCAATCTTTATCACACTGTCAGGTTGTGTATACTCTGCCAGAAGATATACGTCAATCGTCGGCATCAACGGATTGTATCCCAAAAAATCCAGGAAATCCTCACCCAGTTCCTCGCGCAGATTCATTGCCGCCACATCCTTTGAAACATATCTGGTAAGCTTGACGTAAGGCTTGGCATCAAGCTCCTTCTGCAACATCCTGATGTCAGCCTCACGTGCGTCTTCCTTCAGCATGATGGTAAACGAAAGACTCTCCCTGAAATAATCTGACAGCTGACGGGCATTGATAAGCACCATGCCAAGGATGCCCAGCAGGAAGAGTACCAGGGAAACACTTACAACGAGCGTGACATATGAACTGCCTAGTCTGTACCTGGATATCCCTCCCGTTGATTTTGCCATTTTAAAAAATTTGTCTCAAAAATAGCATACAAACCGCCAATTCCATCAGCAGCCATGCAATTTTTTGATATTTAGGCTTAAAAGATAAAATAACCGGTGTGCAGCGTAAAGCTTACACCTCGGTCATCCAGCCGAATTCATCAGGCTCATCACCGTACTGAATCCCCACAAGCTTGTTGAAAAGCTTCATCGAAACAGGCCCCGGTTTACCGTCTTTGCAATACTCATAAACCTTCCCGGTATCGGGATCAAATATTTTAGCTATCGGACTGATAACGGCTGCTGTGCCGCATGCGCCTGTCTCCTCAAACTCAGCAAGCTCTTCAACAGGAATCCTGCGCCTTTCGGTTTTTATCCCCATGCTTTCAGCAATGGTAATAAGGCTCTTGTTGGTGATTGAAGGAAGGATCGATTCCGACTTCGGGGTTATGTAGGTATTGCTCTTTATTCCGAAGAAGTTGGCCGGACCGCATTCATCGATGTATTTCTTTTCCCTGGCATCGAGGAAGAGCGCATTGCCATAGCCACCCTCACGGGCATTAACGATGGCCCTCATACTGGCTGCATAGTTGCCTCCTACCTTGATGTTGCCCGTGCCCAGCGGAGCTGCCCTGTCAACATCGCGGCAGATAAGCATGTCAACCGGCTTCACGCCTCCCTTGAAATATGGGCCTACGGGAGTTACAAAGACTATGAAGGTATATTCCGATGCCGGCTTTACACCTACTTCTGCACCGCTTCCGTACAACAGCGGCCTGATATAGAGAGATGCACCCGAACCGTAAGGAGGAACAAACTTTTCATTCAGCTTCACCGTCTTGACAACAGCCTCCCTGAACAGCTCCATGGGCACCGGAGCCATATGGATTCCGTCTGCCGATGATATAAGTCTTTTTGCATTCTCATCCCAGCGGAACAATCTTACCTTACCGTCACGACCACGGTATGCCTTCATTCCTTCAAAGGCCTCCTGACCATAGTGAAGCCCTGTTGCGGCTATATGGATGTCGATGTACTCTGAATCCGAAACCTCTGGCTTGCTCCACTGGCCGTTTTTATAGTAACACCTTACGTTGAAATCTGTTTTAATGTAACCAAATGGAAGATTGTTCCAGTCTAAATTTGTCATGATCTTAAATTTTGGGTTTCCCAAATGTACATTTTAAAACCAAAGTATCAAATGATTTTAAGCATTGTCAAGCCGTCCGCCGGCAAACTCCCGGAGGGCCCTGAGCTGCTCATCCTCAGCCACAGCCCTCAGCCTGCGTGCTGTTTCAGTCAGGAACCGGTTTTCCCCGATCCTGGAAGCCAGCTCACTGAACCAGACTTGCGGATCACCTGTCTTCCCGTAGGCTTTCTCCTCTCTGTAGAGTTTATCAACCATGGAAATAAAATCAACTCTTCCGGTAAAATCATATACAGCATCATGAAGCACACGGCCGGCCATGCCGGTCTGTTCCGGTGAAGAAGCCGAGGCAATAAGCTCCCTTACCGCCTCGAGTGTGTGCGCCCCAAAACCATAAAATGACAATATCTCACCGGCTCTTTTCAGAGCAGCAGCCTCAGGATCATTGTAATCAAAAGCATAACCGAAGTATATGAAAATAGAAGCCAGCCTCAGATGAATGTATTCCTCGTCAGGAAGATTCTCAGCCCTGGCAAGCAGGTCAGCCTGCAATGATATGCTCCGTATATAATCAGCGCTGTGAAAGAAGAGGTCCGGAGAAGCGATTTCAGAGTACCTGGAGAAGACATGCTCCTCCACATCAAGAATGCGTATCATCTCAATCCTTGCAAGAAACTTTCTGTTCGGTGATCCGTCAGGCTCCCGCAGTTCAGGCCTTATCCCGGTGACGAAATACATGTCAAGGTCACCCTTGTACTTCACCGGCATCCTGCCACGATAATCACATGTAAAAAACTCTTTCACAAATTCGTAAGTGGTGCCTGAGATGTTGATCTTTCCTGCCTCACCGGACGATTCCATCCTGCTGGCAGTGTTTACGGTGTCACCCCAGATATCATACGTGATCTTCTTATGCCCGACAACACCTGCAACTACCGTTCCGGTATGTATTCCTACCCTGATGTCCCAGAATCGGGCTGCAGGCCTCGACGGATCACTCTTCATTTCCTGCATGTACTTCTGCATCTCAAGCGCTGCCAGAACCACCTCAACCGGATTTGTCCTGTTCCGCTCCGGGATGCCTCCGGCACACATGTAAGCGTCTCCAATCGTTTTGATTTTCTCTATCCGGTATTTTTCCACCACCGAATCGAAATGAAAGAAGAAGCGATCAAGCTCATCAATCAGTGTCTCAGGGTTCATTTCTTCAGCTATCTTCGTAAATCCCTGGATATCAGAAAATAGCACCGTGACAAAATTATATTTTCTCTTATCGGCTTTCCCCTTTGACATTATCTCCTCAGCCGTGCCCTTCGGAAGCATATTGGCAAGCAGGCTGTCAGACTTCTCCTTTTCATGCTGAAGCTCTTCCGTTCTCTCCGCTATAAGCTGTTCGAGCCTGCTCTGTCTTTCCATGTAGAGCCTGTGCGTCCGTCTTCGCATCATGATACCTCCGGCAATCAGCAAAAGCGGATAGATGATCAGCGCCAGGAGTGAGAAATACCACGGTGGCCTGACCCTGAAACTGAATGAACCCCCGCCGTTGCTGTCTCCGGCGCCTTTCTCCCTGTAACGGTACTTGAAGGTGTATCTTCCCGCGTCAAGGTTCGTGTACTCCTTGTATGCCCTGTCAGTCCATACAGTCCATTCACTGTCAGGCCCAGCCATGAAATAGGAGTACTCAACAAGCGCATCATCCTCCATGGTGAATACAATTCCGTCACGGTATCTCAGGACAGGTACAGTCTCTGCCGTGTCAATCATATGCCCTGACTGATAGAGGTAAATGCCGGTCAACCTGCCTGAAGGCCGGATTATTGATTGAGCGGAAACGCCGCCTGCTGACAGTGCAGTGTTCATGACGGTCAAACTCCTTGCAGACTGCAGACCGGGCACCTGATCAGGACATGCCTCA
>WXFE01000154.1 GCA_009881065.1 Bacteroidales bacterium
GCTTCTGCCAGCTGAATGTTATTGACTGATCCGAAGATCTTGCCAGCCGAGCTGACCTTGGCTCCGATCACAAGCTTCACTTCAGCAAGCTTCTTTGCAAGCTCTTCAGCTTCACCCCTGATCTTTTCCTCCTTATGGGCCCTCTGTTTCAGATTCTCATTGTGAATCTTCAGCGCGGAGTCAGTTGCCTGAATGGCTAAACCATTGGGAATAAGGTAATTTCTTGCATAGCCGGTCTTGACGGTAACAACATCGTCTTTCTGTCCCAGCTTCTCTATATCCTGCCTGAGAATAATCTTCATATCACTTCCTCCTTACTTTAAAAGATCAGTTACATACGGAAGCATGGCAAGATGACGCGAACGCTTGATTGCCCTGGCAACCCTCCTCTGGTATTTCAGCGAGGTGCCTGTTATGCGGCGGGGAAGTATCTTACCCTGCTCGTTGAGAAACTTCTTTAGAAACTCGGGATCCTTGTAATCGATGTACTTGATCTTGTTCTTCCTGAACCTGCAGTATTTCTTCTTCTTGATCTCTACTGTAGGTGGTGTCAGGTACCTGATTTCTGAACTGCCTTGTGCCATGATTACTCCTCCCTGACTTTTTCGGTTTCTTTCATCTTTCTCTTTTTCTCAGCATACTCAATAGCATACTTATCCATACGGAATGTCAGGAAACGGATGATCCTTTCATCTCTCCTGTACTGAACTTCCAGCTTGTCAATGAGCTCACCCGGCCCCCTGAACTCGATCAGGTAATAAAACCCGGTCGATTTTTTCTGAATGGGATAAGCGAGTTTCTTCAGACCCCAGTTCTCTTCATGAACAATCTCACCTTCATTGTCAGTGATGATCTTCTTGAACTTCTGAACCGCTTCCTTCATCTGATTCTCAGACAAAACGGGAGTTGCAATGAAAACGGTTTCGTACTGATTCAACATCTCTTAATTGGTTTGTATTGGTGTTAATAAATTTGGGTTGCAAAAGTAAAACAATAAATCTTTAAAAAAAATATTCCGAAAACTATTTGACTATATTTGTGACGGATATGTACATATACTGTTAAAACCCGGTATGGATAATTTTATTGTTTCTGCCCGCAAATACAGACCTGCCACCTTTGATATGGTTGTAGGGCAGGATACCATTACCACCACTTTGCGTAATGCGATCAGGAATAACCTTCTGGCCCAGGCATATCTTTTCTGCGGCCCCCGCGGAGTTGGAAAAACAACCTGTGCCAGAATCTTCGCCAAAACCATAAACTGTCCGGATACCGGGCCTGACGGCGAAGCATGCGACAAGTGCGAATCATGCAGGTCATTCAATTCACAGGCATCCTTCAATATACATGAGCTCGATGCTGCATCGAACAACAGTGTTGAAGACATCCGGAACCTGACTGACCAGGTGCGGATACCTCCGCAGATAGGAAGGTTCAGTGTATACATAATTGACGAGGTGCACATGCTCTCCTCAGCCGCCTTCAACGCTTTCCTGAAGACCCTCGAAGAGCCCCCTTCTCATGCCATATTTATCCTCGCAACCACCGAAAAGCACAAGATCATTCCCACAATACTTTCGCGCTGCCAGATATTCGACTTCAACCGTATTAACGTTGATGACATCGTTCAGCGGCTGAGCTGGGTAGCAGGAAAAGAAGGGGTGGAAGCCGAACATGAAGCACTCCACGTCATCGCCACCAAGGCTGACGGCGCTATGCGCGATGCACTCTCAATCTTTGACCAGATAGTGAGCTTCAGTGGCAAAACGATCACCTATGCCGATGTGATCGCCAACCTGAACGTACTTGATTACGAGTACTATTTCCGCATTACCGCTGCCGCGATGGAGGGCGATGTTTCATCGGTGCTCCTTACGTACGACGAGATCCTCAAAAAGGGCTTCGACGGTTATAACTTCATGGCAGGACTGAATAACCACCTTCGTGACCTCCTGGTAAGCCGTGACGAGGCCACTGTCAAACTGCTTGAGACCTCACCCTCTATCAGGCAGCGCTACCGCGAACAGGCTGTAAAAGCTTCCCTGCAGTTCATCTACCCGGCTCTCGACATCGGATCACACTGCATGCTCAACTTCAAGGCAAGCAAGAACCAGCGCCTGCACGTCGAACTGGCACTCCTCCGCATGTGTAACCTTTCGGAAGCAACAGAAAAGGAAGAGATAAAAAAAAAAGCTGAACCGGGGCGTTTAGACGAGGAAGAGCATTACAGTGTGGCTCCGCCGCGTTTCGTTGCCCGGCCCCGGGCATCAACAGTCCGGACATCACAGGAGGCATCAACAGCCAGGGCA
>WXFE01000155.1 GCA_009881065.1 Bacteroidales bacterium
ACAGTGCCAGGGGTTCGATGGAGCTTCGTATAAAAGATCACAAGTTATTCCTTAAATCAGAAATGAACCTTGAAAGATCATGGTGAGATTTAATAACCGATTTTTATGCGTAATTTTGGATTTATGAATTAATCAGGTTAGAACAGGATTGTGTACTTTTAGACTCCAATTATTTCTTTGACATTAAACCCATTAGTATGATACCTGAAATAATCAGCATCCGGCATGACGACGGCTCAGGATTCAGGGCTGCCTGGATGGATAATGAGAGCAGCTTTCTCCACCTGCATCCCGAATATGAAATAGTTCTGAATATTTCAGGCAACGGCACCCGTGTTGCTGGTGATTCGGTTGAGCTCTTTGACCGTTATGACCTGGTGATGTACGGTCCTGACCTCAGGCATTTCTGGAACTTCTACAGGAAGGATAAAAATGATACAGGCAGGCATGCAATAATGGTTCACTTCAGGCGTGATTCGCTTGGTGAGTCGATGCTATCCCAATTCGAGATGGCTGACCTGAGGCGGTTGCTTGAAAATGCGGGCCGGGGGATTGCTTTCTCGCCCGAGACGGGCGAAAAGGCAGAGGAGCCAATGCGGCGAATGCTCTCCGATACCGGGATGAAAAAGATGGTCAGCTTCTTCAGGCTGCTCGAAATACTCTGTTCGGCACCGAAGTTCAAGATTCTTTCAGGCGAAAACCTCGAAGGAGTGCGTGAGATTACTGACAGTCGCCTGACTGAAGTCTGCTCCTTTATCAGAGAGAATTTTTACCGCCCGATCCCGGTGAAGGAGATCGCTGTGGTGGCAAAGATGAGCCCCCATTCATTCAGTCGCTTCTTTTCACGCAGTACCGGCAGCGGGTTTGTCAACTATGTGAACCAGGTGCGTACCAACAAGGCTTGTTATCTTCTCCGGGAAACCGACCACCAGATAAACGAAATTGTCTACGAATGCGGGTTTGCAACCATCTCCAACTTCAACAAGCAGTTCCGCAAACATGCCGGTATGTCAGCACGTGACTACCGTGCTCAGTACCGGACCTGACATACTGCCTTTCTGCAGGAAAATAGCTCTCAACTGATGATATTATTCATGCCGGAGCTCGATCTCTATTGCTAAATTTGCCTCTGAACCAACTTAAAACAACTCAATCATGGGAATGACCATAACCGAAAAAATCATTGCCGCTCACTCAAAATACGATAGCGTAAAACCGGGTGATATTGTTAACATTACTATTGACGCACGTGCAGCAAGAGACTTCGGCGGCGCCAATGTCGTCAAGAACCTGAACAGTTTCGGACTGAAGGTTGATGACCCTGAAAGGACTCTCTTCACGTTCGACTGCAATCCTACGGGTTCAGACCAGAAATACGCCGTTAACCAGCATATATGCAGGCAGTATGCCCGCGGTAACGGATTAAAGGTATATGACATTGATGCAGGCATAGGTACACACCTTCTCATTGAGCAGGGCTATGTATGGCCGGGAGCTACTGCAGTGTCAACCGATTCACATGCAAACATACTGGGTGCCGTGGGCGCATTTGGTCAGGGAATGGGTGACATGGACATTGCCGCTGCATGGAACAGCGGAAGTGTATGGTTCAAGGTTCCGGCATCGGTGAAGCTCACACTGAAGGGCATAATGCCTGATGGCGTGACTGCCAAGGATGTCATTCTGAACCTGCTGCGTATCTATGGCGCAAATACCCTGCTGGGTTACAGCATTGAGCTGTATGGTGATGCAGTGGACCAGATGTCGCTCGACGAACGGATCACCATAGCCTCCATGGGAACAGAGATGGGAGCAATAATAATTCTCTTCCCGCCAACACCGGCCATTGTCGAATATTGCCGCAAGCGCGCGCGTACACCTTTTGAACCTGTCTATGCCGACGCAGATGCTACCTATGCAATAACAGCAGATATAGACGTCACCACCTTCGAACCGATGGTGGCACGTCCGGGTGAACCGCATGACACGGTAGGGGTCAGAGAACTCCCCGTGACAAGGATAGACTCAGCCTTCATCGGCAGTTGTACCAACGGCCGTATGAATGACATGAGGGTGACGGCTGAGATACTGAAGGGCAGAAAAGTGGCTCCTGGCGTGGTCCTCAAGATTGTGCCATCAACGGATGCGGTATGGAAACAGTGTCTTGATGAAGGACTTATGGATATCTTCAAGGATGCTGGAGCACTGGTCTCAAATGCCGGTTGCGCAGGATGTGCAGCCGGACAGGTAGGTCAGAACGGCAAGGGTGAGGTCACCGTCAGTACCGGGAACCGGAATTTCCCGGGCAAACAGGGGCAGGGAAGCGTCTACCTTGCATCTCCGGCCGTGGTGGCAGCATCAGCAGTTGCAGGATACATTACAACTCCCGGAATGATTCCGGCCACCCCGCCTGAATTCAAATTCAGCGCAACAGAGCCACCCGCTCCTGCCGCTGTCAGGAGCGCGGAAACTGACAGACCCACCGTCATCCGGGGAAGGGTATGGCTGATAGAACGTGACAACATTGACACTGACATGATCTTCCACAACCGGTACCTCTCCATCACTGACATACGCGAGATGGGCCAGTATGCATTTGACAACCTGGAAGGTTACAAGGATTTTGCAAAGAAGGCCCAGGCAGGCGATATCATTGTTGCCGGGAAAAACTTCGGAAGCGGCAGCTCACGCCAGCAGGCTGTTGACTGCTTTGTCTCACTGGGAATACATGCCGTTGTAGCACAGTCATTCGGCGCCATCTATGAGCGCAATGCCATTAACGCTGCATTCCCCATACTTACATACTCCAGCCTCGAAAAGATAGACCTCCGCGACCAGGATGTCATCTCCATCAATATGCTGACCGGGGAAACAGTGAATGAACGCAACGGATTAAAAACTTTAATTAATCCGTTCTATGATGCTCAGTATGAGATTTATAAAAGGGGTGGTTTATTGGGTAAAATTTAACGAAAGAGATATCATCAGATAAAACCCGCATGTATCAAACAGACAAACACCCGTTTGTATAATTTTCGGTCATGCGGGTTCCATTATATCTTTAATATCAAAGTTATATTATAATGAAACCAAGGACATTTGTTGAAAAAGCACTGGGCGCTCCGGAGGGGGCAGTAGTATTCAGGAAACCCGATCTGATCCTGACACATGACAACACCGCAAGTATCTTCCAGACATTCAAGAAAATGGGAGGGGAGAAGGTGTCAGATCCTGACCAGATGGTCATAGTTCTTGATCACAATGCCCCGCCTGCTGATGCCAAACTGGCTACACAGTACCAGGATATCAGGAACATAGTGGCAGGACAGGGAATCAGTAAGTTTTACGACTCAGGGATGGGTATCTGCCATCAGATGATGTCAAATCATGCCCGTCCGGGAATGATTATTGTCGGTTCTGACAGCCACACCTGTACGGCAGGGGCCTTCAATGCCCTTGCAGCGGGAATAGACCGCACCGAGTCAGCAGGAATCTGGAAGAGAGGCGAGACGTGGTTCCTTGTTCCTCCTTCAATGAGAATTGAGCTGACCGGCCGGCTGCGTCCGGGTGTCACTGCAAAGGACCTGTCGCTGTGGATCATAGGGATGCTGGGCTCTGACGGCGCCAATTACATGTCTATAGAATTTCATGGAGAGGGAGTTGCTTCGCTCAGCGTCAGCGAGAGGATGACTGTTGCAAATCTTGCATCGGAGATGGGAGCCAAGAATGCTGTTTTCCCGGCTGATAAGGTGTTGCAGAAGTTCATTGGTTCCAACACTCCCGGTATCTGGGCTGACGAGGGCGCTGAATACAAAAGCAGCATATCCATTGACCTGTCGGAGGTATTTCCGCTGGTGGCAGCTCCTCATCATGTTGACAATATAAAGTCGGTTGCTTCGGTGGCCGGTACCGTTGTGCATGAAGGACTGATCGGCACCTGCACCAATGGCAGGATTGAGGATCTCCGGACAGCAGCGTCAGTCCTCAGGGGTGCAAAGGTGAAACCGGGCTTCCAGCTTCATATCATCCCCGCATCGAAGGAGATTTATCTTCAGGCCATCAGGGAGGGTATAGTCACTGACCTGATAGAGGCAGGCGCCAACATCCTCAGTCCCAGCTGCGGTCCGTGCCTGGGCACCGGGCAGGGGATACCTGCCAATGGTCATACGGTCATCTCTACAGCCAACAGAAACTTCCTGGGCCGGATGGGTAACAAGGAGGCTTCTATTTACCTTGCCTCGCCTGCCACAGTGGCTGCATCAGCTGTCACCGGGGTGATTACCGACCCCAGGGTTATAAAGGGCAACGAGCTGTTTCCGTTCAATCCTCCACAGAGCCTGACAAACACCATCAGGGAGGGAGAGAACAGAAAGGAAGGCAATGTCTGGAATTATGCAGATGTTGACAACCTGAACACTGACCAGATGTTTGCCGGCAAGCACACTTACTCCGTTATGAGTTCTGATGCGGCTGCAATTCTTCCGTTGTTGTTCGGCGACTTTGATCCCTCGTTCAGTTCAAATGCGAAGGCCGGTGACATCATCATTGCCGGCGACAACTTCGGGTGTGGCAGCTCAAGGGAACATCCGTCGGTGGGGCTTGCCCATCT
>WXFE01000156.1 GCA_009881065.1 Bacteroidales bacterium
AACCCTAATATTTTATAGTAGCAAGCAATTTGATATACGCCTCAGCCACCCTGTTGAACTCATCCATTGATTCCGGGGCAACAGGATTGACGGGAGGCGCCTCAACCTTCAACGGATCAATGGGCGATCCGTTCCGGTAGAACCTGAAGTCAAGATGAGGTCCTGTGGAGAGGCCGGAGCTCCCCACGTAGCCTATCACCTGCCCCTGCCTGACATAAACGCCTGGCGAGATGCCCGGGCCAAACCGGGAGAGATGCATGTATGCGGTCGAGTAAACACTGTTGTGAGTTATGCGTACAATCCTTCCTGAACCACCCTCATAGGCTGTGCTCGTCACCCTCCCGTCGCCTATGGCCAACACCGGCGTACCGACAGGCGCCGCATAGTCAACGCCATGATGGGGCCTTACAATCTTCAGTATCGGATGCATCCTGGCGCCCGAAAAGCGGGAGCTGATGCGCGAGAACCTCAGCGGCGCCTTGAGAAAAGCCTTGCGCAGACTGGCTCCGGTGGTGTCATAGAATGACATGACACTGTCCTGAATATAGGGAATGGCGTAGATCGTACTCCCGGCATGCTCGAATTCTGCTGCATGAACACGGCTGATGCCAACTGACTCGTCACCAATGAAATCCTCCTCGTAAATCACCTTGAACCGGTCACCCTTCTGCAGTCCGAAGAAGTCGATGGTCCATGCATAGATCTCTGACAGCTCAGCCGAGAGGTTGGGATTGAGGTTCTGCTCCAGGGTAGCCTCCCACAGCGAGGTGGAAATTGTTCCGGATGAGTACCGCAATAACCGTCTTATCTCTGCATCATGCCTGTATATGGCCAGGGTGTCCTTGAAGGAGAAAACATATGACACCCTCGGATCATGCTGATAAATAATGTATTCCGTTTTGCTGAGTGTGTCTTTTGTTGTCAGCACCGAATAGGAACTGCCACTCCGCACCCTGCGCGGATCAAAAGTCTCTTTATTGTCACTGAGCAGCTTTTCAATGTCATTCCAGCTGATACCCTGGGCTGCCAGGATTGAAGAGATGAACTGGTTCCTTCTGACCTTCTCCGTTTTAACGTTGTATGAGTCAACGGGTATCCCGAAAAGGGTATTCTGGCCTGAATCCATTGCCGTTGAATCGACAGGCAAACCTGAAACGGAAGCAGTATCAGAGGGTGTTTCTGAAGAGACCGGTCTGGCCACATCTCCCGGAGGTGTATTTTCAGCAGCTCCGCTGCGAACGCAGGAAAGTGATGTCAGCATTGCGGCAGCAACCAGGGCCGCAGGAACAAACCTGAACCTCATACAACGATGTTTACAATACGGTTTGGTACTACTATAACTTTTGGTGTTGCCTGGCCAATCCATTTCCGGGCCCTCTCATCAGCGAGCACGATCTTTTTCACCTCCTCCCCGGGGAGGTCGACAGGCAGCTCTATCTTAAACCGCATCTTCCCGTTGACCGAGACAGGGCATTCGAACAGATCCTCTTTAAGGTATTTTTCTTCGGCCACGGGCCATGGCTCATAGGTCAATGATTCCTTGTGCCCGGTGGCCTGCCACAGCTCTTCCGCGAGGTGAGGTGCAAACGGAGAGAGGAGCCTGATGAAGAGTGAAGCTGTGGTACGGGTGATCTTCTCCTTTTTCTGTGCGATGTTCATGAAGATCATCATTGCCGAGATGGCCGTGTTGAACCTGAGGCCCTCTATATCTTCAGTCACCTTTTTAATTGTTTTGTGAAGGGCCTTGAGAACCTCAGTGTCTTCATCGCCATCGCTGATATTCTCACTGTTGGCTATGAAACGATAGGTTCTTGACAGGAAGTTATGCGGACCCCTGATCCCCTTCTCATCCCACGGCTTTGTTGCCTCCAGCGGGCCGAGGAACATTTCAAACAGGCGAAGCGTGTCTGCGCCGTAGTTCCTGACCACGTCGTCAGGGTTGATGACATTCTTGAGGCTCTTTGACATCTTGGCCACAATCTGCCTCACCTCTTCACCGGTTTCCGTGATAAAGAATTTGCCCTCTTTCTCGGTGATCTGGTCTGATGATATTTTGGCTCCCGTAACAGTTTCATAGGCAAATGCAAGTATCATTCCCTGGTTAAAGAGCTTCATGAAGGGCTCATCGGTTGATACCACCCCGAGGTCAAAAAGCACCTTGTGCCAGAAGCGGGCATAAAGGAGGTGGAGAACGGCATGCTCAGCTCCTCCTATGTAAAGGTCAACCGGCATCCAGTATCTCTCCTTCTCAGGGTCGAATATGGCTTTGTCATTGTGCGGGTCTATGAATCTCAGGTAATACCAGCATGATCCGGCCCACTGTGGCATGGTATTGGTCTCGCGCTTGCCGCGACGCCCGTTCTGGTCTGTGACCCATAGCCAGTCGGTTGCATTGGAGAGAGGCGATTCACCGTTTTCACCCGGCTCGTAGACCTCGAGCTCAGGGAGGGTCAGGGGCAGATCCTCCTCGTCAAGAAGGCTGATGGTTCCATCTTCCCAGTGGATAACGGGGAAGGGTTCACCCCAGTAGCGCTGCCTGCTGAAGAGCCAGTCGCGCAGCTTGTAGTTGACACGATGGATTCCCAGGTTCCTGCCCTCAAGCCATGCCGTGATGGTGGCAATCCCCTCTTCAACATTCAGTCCGTCAAGACTGATATTGAGCTCCTTGTTTGCCGAGTTGATATAACTGCCGTCACCGGTCCAGTACTCGTTGCCGGCGATTATCCTCTCACGCTGCTCCTGGTCAGTCACAGCCGGGTCAAGGATACATATTATATCTATCCCGAACTTCTTTGCAAATTCAAAGTCGCGCTCGTCGTGAGCCGGCACTGCCATGATGGCGCCTGTTCCGTAACCCATAAGCACGTAGTCAGCCACCCATACCGGTATTTTCTTGTTGTTGACAGGGTTGACGGCGTATGTTCCGGTAAAGACACCGGTTTTGTCCCTGGCCAGGTCAGTGCGGTCAAGATCCGACTTCAGGGAGGCTGCTTCCACATATAAATTCACCTGCGATGCCATCTCCGGGTTTGTGATTTTTTCCACAAGAGGGTGCTCTGGTGAGAGTACCATATAGGTTGCCCCGAAGAGTGTATCCGGACGGGTGGTATAGACTGTTATCCGTTCGCTGGTGCCGTCAATTTTAAAGTCAACCTCGGCGCCGGTGGAGCGTCCTATCCAGTTACGCTGCATATCCTTGATCCCCTCTGGCCAGTCGAGGCTGTCAAGTCCGCTGAGTAGTCTCTCGGCATAGTAAGGGATACGGAGCATCCACTGTTTGAGTTTCTTGCGCACCACCCTGTTTCCGCACTTCTCGTGCGAACCGTCGGTCAGCACCTCTTCGTTGGCGCAGACAATACGGCATGAGGGGCAGTACCATATCTGTGCTTCATCATAATATGCCAGTCTCCTGGAATTGATGTATTTCAGCCTTGCCTCATCACCTGCCTTTAGGACGTCAAGGGGTATGGGCATTTCATTTATGTCACGTCCCCGGTTGGCTTCGTGATCATACCAGGTGTTATAGAGCTTCAGGAAGATCCACTGTGTCCACTTGTAATATTTCGGATCAGTGGTATTTATCTCGCGGTCCCAGTCGTAGCTCAGTCCCAGTGCCTTTATCTGGCGGCGGAAGATGTCACAGTTTTTGTTCGTGGTGACAGCCGGGTGGGTTCCGGTCTGGATGGCGTACTGTTCGGCTGGCAGGCCGAAGGCATCCCATCCCATGGGATGGAGCACGTTGTAACCCTTCATGCGTTTGTACCGCGCCACAATGTCAGTGGCAGTATAACCCTCCGGATGGCCCACGTGCAGCCCGGAGCCGGAAGGATAGGGGTACATGTCAAGGATATAGCACTTATTGGGATTTGACAGATCGTCAGTAGTTTTAAAGGTTTTATTCTTCTCCCAGTAATCCTGCCATTTCTTCTCTATTTCCGAAAAATTGTAATCCTTCATCTATTGCTTATGATTAGCGCCTACGGGTTGCGAAAATAGGAAATCTTTGTTAAAAATCTTCCCGGACGGGGGACAGGTCATTGATATTTGCGTCATAAACAGCGGAAAATGTTGCCTGCAGGCACTCTTTTGCTGCGGAGGTGAAGCGTGGAGCAACAGATGTGCCTTCAAATTCGTGCTGTAGTTTTGAAAATCAGTTGCAGCGGTATATTTTTGCACTCTGAACGGTCCCGTAGTTCAATGGATAGAATGGCAGATTCCGGTTCTGTTGGTTGGGCGTTCGAGTCGCCCCGGGATCACAA
>WXFE01000157.1 GCA_009881065.1 Bacteroidales bacterium
TCGAAGGCGCCTTCAAATCACGCAGCCTGGTCATCCTTGCCGTAGGGGAGAAGGTGAGGGGCTGATCAGGGATTATCCCGGCAGGCCCCGGTTCATAAAATGCCCTCTGGCCGAAAGGCTTTCCTCCCGTCTGCGGGTAACACAGGAACTTGCTCTCTATCTCACCTATGAAACGGCTTGGTGAGCTTCTCTCAAGAGTGCCCCACTTGTACCTGTTGAGCGCATAGCTGAGCGTTACCCGCCGGCAGGCACGAGTCAGTGCAACATAGAAGAGCCGGCGCTCCTCCTCGAGCTCACGCGGATTGAAAAGATTCATTGCTGAGGGAAAGAGATTCTCTTCAAGGCCTGCTATATATACATGCTTGAATTCCAGACCTTTGGCAGAGTGGATGGTCATCAGCGTGACCTTGTCGCGGTCTTCAGGTTTCTCCATGTCCTGGTCAGTGAGCAGGGAGACCGACTGCAGCCATGTGGCAATGTCGGCCGGTTCTCCGTTTGTGACTGCTGACTCGGTGAACTCCTTGATACCGTTCAGCAGTTCCTGCACGTTCTCTAGCCTGTCAATCTCTTCGGGTACCTGTCCCTGTTTCAGCTCGTTGAGGATCCCGCTTGCGGCAGCCATGCTGAATGCTATGTCATAAGCAGTAGCCGTCTCCGCCACGGCCATCACGGGCAGCATCAGCCCGGTGAAGTGGCTCACCTTCGCCCGCAGGGCAGGAGCAAGGTATTTCGCGCTCAGCTCCTGTGAAGAGATTATTGACCAGATGCTCATATCAAGTGAACGGGCAAGCTCCATCAGCTTCATTATGGTAGTGTCACCGATGCCCCTTCTCGGATAGTTGATAATGCGCCTGAGTGCCTCTTCGTCGTCCGGATTGACAACAAGCCTCAGGTAAGCGATCAGGTCACGTATCTCCTTACGCTCATAAAATGACTGTCCGCCGTATATCTTATAGGGAATGTTGCGCTTCCGCAGTCTCTCTTCAAATATACGCGACTGGGCATTGGTGCGGTAAAGTATTGCAAAATCACTCCAGTTAAGCCTCTCGCGCATCCGTGTGTCAAGAATGTCTGAAGCTGTCAGGCTGCCCTCCTCGCTGTCAATTGTTGTCTGAATGACCCTGATCTTTTCGCCCTTCTCGTTTTTGGAGAAGATGGTCTTGCTGATCTGGCCGGCGTTCTTCTCTATGACGCTGTTGGCAGCATTGACTATGGTCTGCGTTGACCGGTAGTTCTGCTCCAGTTTGAACAGCTGGTAGTCGGGGTAATCGTTTTTGAAATTCAGGATATTCTCTATCCGGGCTCCGCGGAATGAGTATATGCTCTGCGCGTCATCACCCACCACGCACAGGTTCCTGTGATTCTCTGACAGCTTGTGGACGATGATATACTGGGCATAATTGGTATCCTGGTATTCGTCAACCAGAATATAGTCGAACCGGTTCCTGTACTCCTCCAGCACTGCAGGAAAGTCATGGAACAGGATGTTTATGTTCATCAGCAGGTCATCGAAGTCCATGGCATTCGCCTTGAAGCACCTGGCTGCATAGTGCCTGTATATGGCAGCCATTTCCGGTATGCGCGACGCTTTGTCTGACTCGGTAATCTGTGGGTCCGAACTGTATTGCCGGGCGGTGATAAGGTTGTTCTTGGCGTATGATATGCGACCGGCGACAGATGAGGGCTTGTAGACCGAGTCATTCAGGTTCAGTTCCTTTATTATCGTCCGTATCAGGCTTCGGGTGTTATCCTGGTCATATATTGTGAAGTTGCTTTTGTATCCCAGGTGGTGGCCGTCATAACGGAGGAATTTCGCGAAGATTGAATGAAATGTTCCCATCCACAGGTATCGTGCCTTTTCGGGGCCGACGATCCTGATTATCCGCTCCTTCATCTCTCCGGCTGCCTTATTGGTGAAGGTCAGGGCCAGTATACGGTGAGCCTTAACACCCTGCTGGAGCAGATGGGCAATACGGTAAGTCAATACCCTGGTTTTTCCTGATCCCGCTCCGGCAATGACCATGGCCGGACCTGATGTGTTGACAACGGCCGCCTGCTGTGCCTCGTTAAGCTCTTTCAGATAGTCGCGAAACATGAATGAGAGTGCAGAATTTTAATCCCCCAAAGAACGGCATTTTTTATTAGGTTTGCATATCATATCAATGAGTAAATCCGTTAACTAGGTGTGTTAAGATACCTGGCCCTTATAATCATCATGTTGCCGTTTGCGGTGCAGGCGCAGATCACTGCCCCGGGCAGCCATGCCGTGCGTTATACCTCCTATCCGGCCACCACCAGGCAAGACCCGATTTTTATCTTCTGTGCAGTCAATGGAAGTGAGACCGGTACCCTTGAGGCTGCCAGCCCGGGAGGAACCGCACCCTTTGCCTTTACATGGACCAGATACAACCAGTCAGGAGGCGGTTACAACATACCCGTGAAGAGTGAATCAGGATTGACATCGACAGCCGCAGGTCTGGCAGAAGGAGGATACAGGGTCCGGATCACCGATGGCGGAGGATACAGCACCGAGCTCTATGCATGGGTGAACATCGACATACCTGTTGCAGGGGCTGCCCTGCTGCACAACACATGTGATTATGTTGCCCTCGACGGGACAAAAGCAGTTGATCCCTTTACATATTATGATCCGTTGACCAATGTCTCAAGGTTGCTGCCAAATGGGGTGAAGCATCTCTGGTCATCTTCGCCGGCATCGGCAATACCATATCCCGATCTTGAGATTGATCCCATAACATTCTCGCCGCCGCTGACCGATGTGAGGTATACGCTACAGGTCACTGACAGCTTCGGATGCTCAACCTCTGCATCGTTTGACTATACCTCCATTCATGTCAAAGCCGAGTTTACGGCCGATCAGAATGAGGGAGAGTCACCGCTGGAGATCACATTCACTGATAAATCTGTCAGGGCATCAAAGTATCTCTGGAGGTTCGGTGATGATTCGGTATCAACGCTGAAGGATCCGGGCACTCATACTTATTATATACCGGGAGAGTACACTGTCTCACTCGTTATAGAGAGCGAGCTAACATGCCGTGACTCTGCCACGGTGAAGATAAAGGTTCTGCCATCGGCGATGCAGATTCCCAATGTGTTCACCCCCAATGACGACGGTCTCAATGATTATTTTGTGCCCGACAAGAAATCAATACGTTTCCTGAACCTGCAGATCTTCGCTAAGAGCGGTCACAGGGTCTACTACTATCAGGGCGACGGTGATGATCTCCAGAACTGGCTGGGGTGGGATGGCCGTATCAACTACTCAGAAAGGAAGGCGGAGCCCGGCGCATACTACTATGTCCTTCGCGCTGAGGGATATGATGATGTCGAATACAAGGGGCGGGAGTTCCGGGGGACGGTCTATCTGTACAGGTAGGAACAGCAGTCAGCAGTCAATTCAGCCGGCAGTCAATTCAGGCAACAGCCAGTCGAAAGCCTGCATTCAGCAGTCAATTCAGCCGGCAGCAGCGGTGTTAGTAATGAACGGCCGGCCGCAGTTTTGACCACGAGCAACCGGCTGGCGATAATCAGCAGCCAGCAATCATCATCCGGTAGTCAACAGTATTGGTAATGAACAGCCGGCCGCAGTTTTGACCACGAGCAACCGGCTGGCGATAATCAGCAGTCAGCAATCATCACCCGGTAGTCAACAGTATTGGTAATGAACAGCCGGCAGATGATAGTCCGCAATCAGTAATCAATCCAGACAGTATCCGGCAGTGTGGGCATTGAATAGTCCACAGGCAGCAGTGCTGGCAATGAACAACCCACAGGGCTTGCAGCATTGTATAACGGCGGTATGCCCCCTGATAACCATTCTCCGTTCGCCTGCCATTTACCGCAACTCAACAGAATTTAACAAACATTTGACATTAAAAACTAGGAAAACTCAAATAGTTTTCAGAATATTGCGCCCTGTTTCCAAAAATATTATGAGCCAGATGGAAGAATATAATGCCAGGATTATAGCCGGTGCGGCAGAGCTGTTCCGGATGTACGGCATTAAGTCAGTCACCATGGATGATATCGCTTCCCGCCTCGGGATCTCGAAAAGAAGCATCTATGAGAGGTTCAGAGACAAGGATTCCCTGCTGTTTGCAGTGATCAATTCGATGATCGAGAAACAGAGAGAAGCAATTGAAAGAATTCTGGCAGACTCACCTGATGTAATCACTGCCATCTTCACTATTATCCGGATGGGAAGGGATCATGCCGCAGCCATGAATCCTCTTATCAGCGCCGACCTGAAGAAATACCACAGCAAGGTATTGCAGAAACTGAAGGAGAAATGCGGACATCCCGACTATGAATCGGCCGGCAGGATACTGGAGATGGGACTCAGCCAGGGTATCTTCAGGAGTGATATTCATGTGGAGATTGTAAGCAGGGCTTTCAGGGGAATAATCTCACTGACACGCAACGAGGAGCTCTTCCCCCGCGAAAGATTCATGCAGAGGGACATCATGCGGAACATCATAGTGAACTTTCTGAGGGGCATATCAACCCCCCGGGGTATTGAACTGATAGATTCGATGGAAAATGAAATATGATTCTGACACAGCAACATAAAGGACAATTATATGAAACCCACATGTAT
The DNA here is from genome assembly GCA_009881065.1 of Bacteroidales bacterium. Lineage (GTDB taxonomy): Bacteria > Bacteroidota > Bacteroidia > Bacteroidales > VadinHA17 > SR-FBR-E99. The sequence continues at coordinate 4,622 of WXFE01000157.1, forward strand.
CAAACAGACAAACACCTGTTTACATAATTTTTAGTCATGTGGGCTCCATCATACCTTTTAAACCAAATATTATGATGAAAAGAAGATTAACAGCTGTTTTTATAATTCTTGTTGTTGCAGTCTCTGCCACGCTGCGGGCGCAGGATACACCGCAGGTTCTCTCACTGACGGTAGATCAGGCGGTGGAGTATGCCCTTGACCACAACAGGAGCGTGGCCGCTGCACGGTATGACCTGCTTGCATCGGAGAAGAGTGTCTGGGAAACCCTGGCTCAGGGGCTTCCTTCAATAGACGCCAGCGCCTCCCTGAGTTATAACCTTGCCATCATGACAAGGATCATTGATTTCGGCGGCACGCCAACTCCTTTCAAGTTCGGTACCAAGTATGACGCAGCCGTAGGGGTATCGGCATCGACAGTTGTATTCAACGCACCATGGCTGGTGGGCATCGAGACCGCAAAGATGGCTCAGGTACTTGCACGCCAGGGACTCACGCAGACAACACTTGATACCAAGGAAAATGTCAGGAACGTATACTACCTGATCCTCACACTGAAAGAGACAATGAAAGTCGTGGAGAGGAACCTGGAAAACCTGAACGAAATTCTTGCATCCACAAAGGCCATGTACAGTGTTGGCATGGCCGAAGCAACTGATGTGGATCAGATGCAGTCGACCGTTACCATGCTTGAAAACTCACGTTCGTCAATGCTCCGCACCCTGGAGGTTAATCATAATATGCTGCGGTTCCTTCTCGGAGTTCCTGCAAACACTGAGATAATTCTCACTGACAGCATTGATGGAATAACGGCTCAGATTGATGTTGAAGCCCTTCTTGCCGACGAGTTCAGGCTGGAAGACAACATCAGCTACCAGCTTATCGAGAGCCAGCTGGCCATGTCGGAGCTGGCGCTTAAAAGCGCGAAGGCCAGTAACCTCCCCACCCTTGCAGGTACTATCTACTACAACAGAACCGGTATGGGAGATGAGCTGATGCACATGCAATACTTCCCCTATTCGGCAACTGCAGTACAGCTCCAGATTCCGATATTCGCATCCGGACTGAGGAGTGCGAAGATCAACAAGGCGAAGATCAATCTTGAAAAGAGTATCAATACAAAATCAATGATTTCCGAGCAGTTGCTTATGCAGGAGAGGCAGTTACGGTACAATCTGCTTAACGCGAGTGAACAGTTCAGGAGCCAGAAGGCAAACATAGAGATTGCCGGCCGGGTTCTGGAAAGCTATCAGAACAAGTATGACCAGGGGATGGCTTCAAGCCTGGACCTGACACAGGCCAACAACAACTACCTGACTGCACAGAACAACTATATCCAGGCTCTTATGAACCTCCTGCAGACCAAGGTGGAATTTGACAAGCTTATGAACAAACTGTAAAAGAAAAACAACAATAAAACAGAATACAATGAACCGCACAATTCTTTCTCTGATCTTTGCCGGAGGCATTTTGCTTGCATCATGTGCTTCAAAGGATCAAAAGGCCGGAGCCTCTGCGGCATCAACTGCAGACTCAGTTGCAGCCATCCCGGTTAAGATCATGCCGGTCAGCAGGACCACCATTGCAAGAACAATAGACTATACAGCTACAATTCAGGCATACGAGGAGGTTAACCTCGCTCCGTCAACCCCGGGCAGGGTTGACCAGATTTACGTCGAAGTGGGTGACAGGGTGCAAAAGGGTCAGAAGCTCTTTCTGATGGACCGCACACAGTATTATGCAAACAAGATTCAGCTGGCAAACCTTGAAAAGGACCTTGCCCGGCTTGACACCCTCCTTAAGGCAGGAAGCGTGAAAGAGCAGCTCTATGACCAGACGAAAGCACAATACGAGATTATGAAGACGAACGTGGAATTCATGGAGGTGAACACCATGCTTGAGGCTCCGTTTTCCGGAATCATAACAGGCAAGTACCTTGAGAACGGAGAACTCTATTCGGGAGTGCCCGGCATGTCAGGCAAGGCTGCCGTGGTCACTCTGATGCAGATAAACCCGGTCAAGATTATTGTCAACATCTCCGAGCAGTATTTCCCTCTGATAAAGAACGGAATGAAAGCGCGTATCATGGCAGATGTATACCCTGACAAAAGCTTTGAAGGTGTCATCTTCAGGGTTCATCCCACAATAGATGCCATGTCACGCTCATTCAGTACCGAAATACGGATTAATAACGGCGCAGAGATGCTTCGTCCGGGCATGTTCGCACGTGCATACATTGACATGGGCGAGACAGAGGCTGTGGTTGTTCCGGCAAATACTGTCCTTCTGCAGGAGGGCACCAACGAAAGATTCGTCTTTGTTGTTGAAAACGATGTGGCACTGCGCAAAACTGTCATAATTGGCCAGAGGTTTGATGACCGTTTCGAGATCGCCGGCGGCGACCTGAAGGAGGGAGACAACCTTGTAACAGACGGCCAGGCACGTCTCAAAAGCGGCCAGAAGGTAGAGGTATCAAGATGATGATTAACCAGAGACAATTATAGAATATGAGTATATATGCCAGTGCAGTAAAAAAGCCCGTAACCACTATACTGATCTTTGTGATCACGATGGTACTAGGGCTTTATTCTCTCACGCAGCTGCCAATAGACCTCTACCCTGAGGTAGAGCTCCCCTTCCTGTCAGTTTACACTACCTACAATGGAGCCAGTGCAGCGGATATTGAAACAAACATTACCCGTCCCATTGAGGCCGCACTCAACTCCGTCTCCGGACTGAAGGAAATGACCTCACGGTCAATGGACAACGCATCTGTTATCTTCATGGAGTTTGAATACGAGACCAACCTTGACGAAGCTTCCAACGATGTGCGAAGCATGCTTTCATTCGTTCAGG
>WXFE01000158.1 GCA_009881065.1 Bacteroidales bacterium
CGCTCCGGAAACAAAGTTTTCAACAATAGTGAAGAAAAATGGAGAAAAGTGGAGGAAAGTGGGAAATTAATTCCTACTTTAGCCATTTGAAACAACAACTGTGATGGCCACATTCATCGGCGATTATTCATGCAGACTTGACGCCAAGGGAAGAGTAATCCTTCCCTCAGCGTTTAAAAAGCAGATGCCACCGGCAGCTGAAGATCGCTTTGTGGTCAGAAAAGATATCTTCGAAGGGTGCCTGGTATTGTACTCGATTGATGACTGGAACAGGCAGCTTGAGAAGATTCGCAGCAGGATCAACCCATACAACAGGGAACACAATATCTTTCTCCGCAATTTCTTCAAGGGTACCGCCGAAGTAGCACTTGACAGCAGCAACAGGCTGCTTATCCCAAAGCGCCTCCTTGACCTTGCCGGAATACAAAAAGATGTTGTTCTGGCCGGGCAGGACGGTCGCATCGAAATGTGGGCTGAGGAGGTTTATGCCCGTATCGACATGCCTTCCGACGACTTCGCCAACCTGGCGGAGAAACTGCTTGGCACTCCCGATGCCGGCTCATCATAATGACAGTATATCATCTCCCGGCACTGCTGGAAGAAAGCATTGCAGGGCTCAACCTCAAGCCTGAAGGGATTTATGTCGACGTAACATTTGGAGGCGGCGGACACTCACGGGCCATCCTCGAGAAGCTTACCACCGGCAGGCTGATTGCTTTTGATCAGGATTCTGATGCTGTTGCAAACTTCATAAATGACGAACGGTTCACCTTCCTTTGCCAGAACTTCAGGTATCTGAAGAACAACCTGCGTTACCACGGTGTAAAAGCCATTGACGGACTGATAGCCGATCTGGGTGTGTCATTTCACCAGTTCGACGAGCAGGAGAGGGGATTCTCGTTTCGCGGCAACGCCAAACTTGATATGCGGATGAACAGGCAGTCGTCAGTGAAGGCATCCGACATCCTCTGGTCTTACGAGGAGGAAAGGCTGGCTGATATTTTCTACAACTACGGTGAGCTGACCACGTCGCGGAGGCTGGCAGCAGCAATCGTAAAGGCCAGGGCCGTAAAGCCGGTAACAACAGTCACGGATCTCACAGTGACACTCAGAGACCTCGTGCCGCCAAGAGAGGAGAACAAGTTCTGGGCGCGCCTGTTTCAGTCGCTCCGGATAGAAGTGAACAGTGAGCTCGTTGCATTGAAGGAGATGTTGACGCAGGCTCTGCAGTTACTGAAGCCCGGAGGAAGGCTGGCAGTGATCACATATCACTCCCTTGAGGACAGGCTGGTGAAAAACTTTTTCCGCAGCGGCAATTTCGAGGGTGAGAGTGAGAAGGATTTTTACGGGAATGTAAGTGCGCCTCTCAGGGTGGTGAACCGCAAGGTGATTGTCCCGACGGAGCAGGAGATAATGAATAACAGCCGTGCACGCAGCGCCAGGCTCAGGATAGCGGAGAAGGTTTGAGAAGGATGGGGGAGCCGGGAGACAGATACCAGAATGATATGATTTACCGGGCGATGGAAGATGACCGTCGCTCATCAGGGTATAATCCTGCTGATCATGAGCCTGGCAATCAGGGTCTGGAGGAAGATCAGGCACCAGGCCAGAGGCGAAGCAAGATGTCAGGTCAGACGGAAGATCAGGCACAGGGTCAGATGCGAAACCATGTTCGGGATCAGGTGCATAGTCATGCACAAGTCCAGACTTCAAGGTACTCTGAGGGGCAGGGCACTCAAACGAAATCTTCGCCCGCTGAGGGCAAAGGTAAAGGCAATGGCAAAAGCAGGGGCATCTTCCTCAAGGGGCTGATAAGCGGAACAGTCATCTCTGACAGCATAATCCTCAAGGATATAAGATACTCTATACTGATAGTGTTGCTGGCAATAATCTTCATTGCCAACAGGTTCAATGCGGAACGTATGGAGCGCGAGATAACCGTGCTCGAACAGGAGGTAAGGGACCTTCGTGCAGAGGCGCTCTCCGTCTCTGCTGACCTTGGGAGCGTGAGCCGCCAGAGTGAGATAACTGATCTGGTGAAGGAACGGGGCCTCGGCCTTGAGGAGCTCCGTGAGCCGCCATACAGAATAGTAGTGAATGAATAACCGGTAAAACTTCAACCGCCCGACAGACAGAACCATACCTGACCCATGAAGAAGACGAACAAACCGAAAGACCAGATTCTTGCCCGTACCGGGGTTATTTACGGTATTGTGGCAGTGATGGCTATCGCCGTCTTCATCCGTATCATCATCCTGCAGTTTGTGCAGTCAGACAAGTGGGCCGCCATGGCTGACAAGGTTGTGTTTCGCAGGCATGTTGACATAGCTGCCAGGGGTGATATCCTCTCTGACGACGGCCGCATCCTGGCCAGCTCAGTCCCGTACTACACTGTCTACATGGACACCCGCAGCTCAGGCATGGCTGACACCACCTGGGCCAACGGCATCAACGGACTCTGCCGCGGTCTCTCGAAGCATGTCGGCGGCAACACACCCGAGGGGTGGAAGAATGCCCTCACCAGTGCACGCAAGCGTGGAGACAGGTATTACCTTGTCAGGAGACATGTGAGTTACGAGACACTCAAGCATCTGAAGGAGCTCCCGATCTTCCGTGAAGGCAGATTCCGCGGCGGTCTGCTCTACCAGCCTGAAAACAGGCGCATTATGCCAAACGGACTTCTCGCGAGGCGAACAATAGGATATATCACGGAGGACACGCTCGCGAACATCGTCGGCATTGAGGGGTCATTCAACAGTTATCTCGCGGGGAAGGACGGGCTGAAGGTGCAGCAGCGCCTGACAGGAGGAGCATGGATTGATGTTGATAACCTCGGGACGATACACGCCCGCCCCGGGAATGACATTGTCACCACCATCGATCTTGACCTTCAGGATGCGACAGAGAACGCTTTGTACAAGCAGCTCGTGAAACACAAGGCCCATCACGGTTGCGCCGTGGTGATGGAGGTGAAGAGCGGCGACATCAAGGCCATCGCAAACCTTGAGACAGGCTCTGACGGATTATATCATGAGACCTATAACTACGCCGTCGGCGAAAGCACGGAGCCCGGCTCAACCTTCAAGCTGATGTCGATGATCGTTGCACTGGAAGATGGAGTCATCGATCTTCATGATACAATCAACACCGGCGACGGCACTGTAAAGTATTATGACAAGGTGATACGTGATCATGAGGATAAGGGGCTGGGCAAAATCACTGCCCGCGAGGTGTTTGAGCACTCCTCAAACGTGGGAACCGCCAAAATCATCTACGATAACTACAAGGACAACCCCCGCCGGTACGTTGACCGTCTCTGTTCGATGATGATCAACAAGCCTCTCGGCCTGCAGATCAAGGGTGAGGGTAAGCCCGTCATCCGTGCTCCGGGCGACAAGCTCTGGTCAGGTGTCTCGCTGCCAATGATGTCATACGGTTACGAGGTGCAGATGACTCCCCTGCAGATACTTACTTTCTATAATGCCGTGGCCAACGGCGGCAGGATGGTAAAGCCCAGGTTTGTCACTGAGGTCAGGGATGGCAACCGGGTAGTGAAATCGTTTGGCACCGAGGTGATCACCAATGCCATCTGCTCCCGGTCCACCATCCGCAAGGCGCAGTCGCTCCTCGAAGGTGTCGTTGAAGATGGCACCGCCAAAAACCTGAAGAACAGCAATTACAAAATTGCGGGCAAAACCGGCACGGCGCAGATAGCAAACGCCAGACACGGATACCGCTCAGGCTCAGGGATATCATACCAGGCATCGTTTGTGGGTTACTTCCCCGCTGATAATCCGCTCTACTCCTGTATTGTGGTTGTCAATTCACCTTCCAACCGGGTCTATTACGGGAACGTGGTATCGGGTCCCGTATTCAAGGAGATTGCTGACAAGGTTTATGCAAACAGCTTTTATCGTGATCTCCGTGCACTCAACCCGGAGGGTGATGAAAAGGTTTCGCTTCGCGAAGCTGCAAGTGAAGTGGGAAAGAATGACCTCACGGTTGCCGGGGGGGTCATGCCGAATGTGGTGGGGATGGGTTTGCGCGATGCGGTTTACATGCTTGAGAACAGCGGGCTGCGGGTGCATTACACCGGTCGCGGAAGGGTGGTGAAGCAGTCGCCACAGCCCGGAGTCAGGGTGTCCAGGGGAGCAACGGTGGCAGTAGAACTGAGGTTGAGATGAGCGTCAGTCAGGGATACAGGTGCAGATGAGATGAAAATGAAGTGATGAAGGAGTTAAAACATATACTGAAGGAGCTGAGTGTAACACAGATCTACGGAGATCAGGCAAAGCTTATCACCGCTGTTACGGCTGACTCGCGTGAGGTAAAGGCGGGAAGCCTTTTTATAGCTGTTCGTGGCACGAAGTGCGATGGTCATGCATTCATCAGTCAAGCCGTGGAGGCAGGCGCTGCCGCTGTTATCTGTGAGCAGCTTCCGGAAGTCCTTCATGAGGGTGTGACCATGATCGTTGTAGATGACTCTGCTGCTGCAACAGGCATGGCAGCCTCGGCCTTCTATGACCATCCCTCGCGCAGGCTGAGACTCACGGGCATCACCGGCACCAACGGCAAGACCACCATAGCCACGCTTCTTTATAAAATGTTCGATGCGCTGGGTTACAAGTGCGGCCTCCTCTCCACGGTCTGCAACTATGTCTTCCGCACACGGTGCGAAGCCACCCACACAACCCCTGATCCGGTCAGGCTCAATTCCCTTCTTGCCGCGATGGTTGACAGGGGATGTGAGTATGTATTTATGGAGGTGAGCTCCCATGCCGTTGAGCAGAAGCGCATTGCCGGGCTCCATTTTGCCGGAGGCATTTTTACCAACCTGACGCATGACCATCTCGATTACCACGGGACTTTTGACAATTACCTGGCAGCCAAGAAGAAGTTCTTTGACGGGCTCACGCCCGAAGCGTTTGCACTTGTCAACAACGATGACCGCAACGGGAGCGTCATGATACAGAACTGCAGAGCCTCGAAGCATACCTTCAGCATGCGCGGCATGGCCGACTTCCGGTGCAACATAATAGAGCAGGGATTCGGGGGAATGCTCCTGAAGATCAACGGCACCGAGGTATGGACCCGTTTCATAGGCGACTATAACGCATCAAACCTGCTGGCCGTTTTTGGCGGAGCCATTCTGCTTGGAGCAGATAAAGAGGAGGTGCTGCCGGTACTCAGCAGCCTTCGTCCTGTTGACGGCCGCATGGAGGTTATCCGCTCTGACATGGGAGTAATCGGCATAGTTGACTATGCACATACCCCTGACGCGGTAGAGAACGTGATTGAAGCCATTAACAGGCTGCGTCAGGGTGCAGGCAGGCTGATAGTAGTGGTAGGAGCGGGAGGCGACCGTGACCGGACGAAGCGGCCGGTGATGGCACGTATTGCCGCTGCGGGTGCTGACAGGCTGATACTGACCTCCGACAATCCACGCAGCGAGGACCCTGACACCATTATTGATGAGATGCAGGCCGGCCTTGCACCGGATGCTGTCTCTAAGATGATACGCATCACCGGCCGCGCCGATGCCATAAGGGCTGCAGTGATGCTGGCCACGCCGGGTGACATCGTGCTGGTTGCAGGCAAGGGGCATGAGACCTACCAGGAGATTAAGGGTGTGAGACATCACTTCGATGACAGGGAGGAACTGCGCAAAGCATTTAAAATGAGTTGACATGCTGTACTATCTCTTCAGATATCTTGACACATTGGGTTTCCCCGGCGCAGGGGTTTTCAACTACATCTCATTCAGGTCTGCCGCAGCTGTCATTACCTCCCTGCTGATTGCCATGCTGATCGGCAAAAGGATCATTTATTTCCTGCAGCGCAAACAGATAGGGGAGACAATCCGCAACCTCGATCTCGAGGGACAGTACCGCAAGCAGGGCACCCCCTCAATGGGCGGCCTTATCATAATAGCATCCATCCTCGTGCCGGTGCTTCTTTTCGCCAGGCTCGACAACGTCTATATCATCCTGATGATCATAACCACAATCTGGGTGGGATTCATCGGGTTCATGGATGATTACATCAAGATATTCAAAAAGAACAAGGAGGGGCTCCCCGGCAGGTTCAAGATACTCGGACAGACAGGGCTTGGTCTGATAGTAGCCCTGACCCTCTATCTGAGCGACGATGTTGTTGTGCGCATAAATGTCACTCCGCCGGCAGAAGTCACCGTGGCTACGGCTGATGCCGCGTATGATGATCCGGCCGGTACTGCTGATAATCAAATCGTTGAGCTCCAACAACACTCTACAGCCGTTAATGTCAAGTCGACCAAGACAACCATCCCCTTCGTGAAGAACAATGAGTTTGACTATGCGTGGCTTGTTCCCTTCGCCAGGGGCAAAACAAAACAACTGCTTGGCTGGCTGGTCTTTATGGCTATGGTGGTATTTGTGGTTGTTGCCGTTTCGAACGGGGTTAACCTGACTGATGGCCTCGACGGACTGGCGACGGGTACCAGCGCCGTGGCGGGAGTGACGCTCGGGATTCTGGCATATGTATCGGGTAACATCATCTATGCCAGCTACCTTAACATAATGTACCTGCCGAATATCGGCGAGCTGGTGATCTTTGCCGCCGCCTTCGCGGGAGCCCTTGTGGGGTTCTTGTGGTATAACTCCTACCCGGCACAGGTATTTATGGGCGATACCGGCAGCCTGACCCTCGGAGGGATCATTGCCGTCTTCGCCATCGTGATAAGAAAAGAGCTTTTGATACCAATCCTCTGCGGAATCTTCTTTGTGGAGAGCCTCTCGGTGATGCTGCAGGTAAGCTGGTTTAAAAGAACCAGACGGAAATATGGCGAGGGGAGGCGCATCTTCCTGATGGCGCCGCTGCATCACCACTATCAGAAGAAGGGATATGCTGAACCAAAGATAGTTACACGTTTCTGGATTGTGGCAATAATACTGGCTGTGATCAGCGTGGTGACACTGAAAACAAGATAGAAAGAGAACCAGGCCCGGTGGCATTGCAGATACGGCAGAGAATGAACCAGGCGGGGTGCGGGTGAAGAGAAGAGAGAATGAATCAGGCGGGGTGTGAGTGAAGAGAAGAGAGGATGAACCAGGCTGGGTGCGGGTGAAGAGAAGAGAGGATGAACCAGGATGGGTGCGGGTGAAGAGAAGAGAGAATGAACCAGGCGGGGTACGACTGACAAGAAGATAGAATGAACAAAAGAATTGTAATACTGGGTGCGGGAGAGAGCGGTACGGGATCAGCCGTGCTGGCTCAGCAGAAGGGATTTGATGTTTTCGTGAGTGACAGTGGCACGGTAAAGGAAAAG